>CAIVSK010000210.1 GCA_903908495.1 Akkermansiaceae bacterium | reverse complement strand
GCGGTGGATGCCAGCGGCCTGTTGCAAATTCCCGCGCCGGTGGACTTCCTGAGCTGGACCCAGGGGGTTGCCGAATTCGCCCACCGCGATGATTTATTGGGCCGGAAACCCGTCCTGCTGTTAGCCGGAGCTGCCAGCGAGTGCAGCCGCGCCGAACTCGCCACCCTCGGTTGGACGGTGGCCGCGCCGTGACCGGCAGGTCTTGCCATCGCCCGCAGCACCTGTTATCGTCCACCCATGAAAGCGTTGAGACCGCCGAATTTCATTTCCATCGCCGACTACCTCGCGGGCGAGGAACTCAGCGACGTGAAACACGAATACCTCGGAGGTGCCGTCCACGCCATGGCCGCGGCCACCAACCAACACAACACCATTGCCACCAGCGCGATTCTCTCGATCGGCTCCCAACTTCGCGGCAAACCCTGCCAACCGTTTAACAGCGACACCAAAGTCCGCATCGAGTTCCCCGACCACGTCCGCTTCTACTACCCGGATGCTCTGGTCGTGTGCCGACCGAATCCGGCTTCCGACCACTTTCAGGACCTTCCGGTCGTCATCATCGAAGTACTCAGCGCTGCCACCCGGCGCAGCGACCTCGGCGAGAAACGTGACGCCTATCTAACGATTCCATCGCTCAAGGTTCTGCTCTTCGTCGAGCCGGATTTTCCCGCCGTCACCGTCCACCGCCGCAAATGCGAGGGTGGTTTCGCCCTCGAATATCACAGCACTCTCGAATCCACGATTCACCTGCCCGAAATCGACGCATCCCTCCCACTGGCCGAGCTTTATGAGCGGGTTGAGTTCGCGTCGTGATGTTTATTCAACTGCTGGAGGCGCGGCGGCAACCCCAAACTCAACGCGCGGCAACCGATGAACCTAAATGGGAAAATGGGAACGGTAGGGGTGGCGTTTTTTTACCACGGATTGCACGGATTGAAGAGGATTTCACGGATAAGACGGTTCTGATCTATCAAGTCACAGGCTCACCCAATTGGTGAATGTCATCAAATTCATAACTCTTTCTTCATCCGTGCATTCCGTGAAATCCGTGGTTTCTATTTTCCTATCTAGGATGAATTGATGTGTGTCTGACATTTTCTGCTGCACTTTCGGCTTGACACCGCAGGTCGACCGGAGACCTTAGGGGGACGAACGACGACCCCAGCTCATCACTAACCGATAGAACCGGGTTCACTGCCGTTGTTCGCAGCATTTAACCATCGAATCCATGAACCGCCTCAATCAACTTGGCCTGCTGGCCACCACCGCAACCGCCCTCGTTCTTGCTTCCTGCACCACCGGAGGTGGCAAATCCCCTTCAGGATTTCTCTCCAACTACAAGCAGTTGGACGCCGGGTACGGCAGTGCCGACGCGATTTCCAGCTATGTGAAACCCGGAGCCAGCCTCAAAAAATACGACCGGGTGATCATTGATCCGGTCACCACCGTGATCGCCACCCCGGGAATCAGCCCGGCAGCGACAACCCAGGTAGCCGCCTATCTGGGCGACGCGCTCCACAGCCAGTTGGTCCGCGAAATGAAAATTGTCAGCGTGCCAGGTCCCACCACCCTGCGGGTTCGCGCGGCACTGACCGATGTGATTGAGCAACGCAGCGGCGGCCACGCGGTGACCACCACGCAATCGGGAGCCCATGCCAAATTGGCAGGAAATCTGGGCTCTGCCGCCGTCGCCACCTTTGTTTCCAATGTCTCGTTTGAAGGGGAAATCCTTGATTCGGTGACCGGTGAGCGCCTGTATGCACTCAGCGATCACCGCTTGGCCGCCAAGCGCATGGCCACTCCCACGACGCCTTGGACCGCCATCCGCGACAACGTCAATCAACGGGCAGCGCGGCTCAACGCACGGGTCAAGGAACTGCGTGCCCGCTAACAGGCCAGCCCGATGTCCGTGAAAATCGTGATCGCCGCCCGCCGCTGAATCACCCGCGCCAGCGGCGTGCAGCCTCCGGCGGCCAAGGAATCCTGCAACGCCGCCTGCTTGCCTGAGCCTGACGCCAGCACCCACACGCTGCGGGCGGCGGCAAGCGGCCCGTGGCCCAGGCTGACGCGCTCAGGCGGCGGCTTGGGCGCATCTAACACCGCCACGCAGACTGACGTCATATCGGCCTCGGTCTGTGGGTTACCAGGAAACAGCGACGCCACATGGCCGTCCTCGCCCATACCTAGCAACACGAGATCCAATTCCGGCAACCCGCCGGCGGCAGCGCCGCATACCCGCCGGAGCTCAGCGCCCGCCGCCAGTGCCGCCGCTGCCGGGGCGAGTTCGCCGCGCACGCGGTGGACATTTTCGGCAGGCACAGCGGCGGGCCGCAGCAAGGATTCGTCCGCCAAACGGAAGTTACTTTCCGCGTCGTCCGGCCCCACACAGCGTTCGTCCGCCCAGAAAAACCGCACCCGCTTGAAGTCCATCCGCCGTTCGGCCGCCTGGCTAAGCGCCGCCGCGAAAAATTTCCGCATCACCCGCCCGCCAGACAACGCCACGGTGAAGTCACGGCCTGCCGCCTGCGCCGCCGCGATGGCGTCCAGCCACGCCGCCGCCGCCGCGGCCGCCAGCGCGTCGTCGGTTAGATATGATTGGAGATGCACAGGGCTCGTTTTTTGTTAGTTAAAGCGTATCGGATCCGGCGTCGCTCATGTCAGCGGCAGCGGTTCGCGCCAGGCCCGCCCCGATTGCGTTAGAAGTTCGTCCGCCAGATGCGGCCCCCAATTGCCTGCCGCGTAAAACTCGTTTTTTTCCAACGGGCGCCCGTCCCATCCGGCGCGGATGGAATCGGCGATTTCCCACGCCTGCTCGACTTCGTCGCGGCGGATGAACAAGGTTGCATCGCCGGCGATTGCATCCAACAAAAGGCGCTCGTAGGCCTCTGGCGTGTAGGCGCCAAACTCACTGTTATAACTGAAATCCATCCGCACCGGCCGCAAGCCGTAGCCGACGCCCGGCACCTTGCCGGTGAAGCGCAGCGAGATGCCCTCGTTGGGTTGCAGCCGCAGCGTCAACGCATTGGCGTCGAGCAACGGGCCGCACTGCGCGGCGAACAACACATGGGGTGGGGCCTTGAATTGCACCCGCACCTCGCTCGCGCTGAGCGGCATGGCCTTGCCGGTGCGCAGATAGATCGGCACCCCGGCCCAGCGCCAATTATCAATGAACACCTTGGCCGCCACGAATGTTTCCACGTTGGAGAGCGGGTTGACCTTGGCCTCGGCGCGATAGGCCGCCAGCGCCTCGCCCCCCACAAATCCCTCGCGATATTGCCCGCGCACCACATGGCTCGCCACCTGCCCGGGCTGCAGACGGCGCACCGCCGAGAGCAACTTGACTTTTTCATCGCGCACCGGTTCGGCATCCAGCGACACCGGCGGCTCCATGGTCACCAGCGCGAGCACTTGCATCAGGTGGTTCTGCAACATGTCGCGCAGGGCTCCGGCTTCCTCATAATAGCCGCCGCGCCCGCTGACACCGAGCTTCTCGCTGACGGTGATCTGGATGTGGTCGACCGCATCGCGGTGCCACAAGCGCTCGAAGATCGAATTGGCGAAGCGGAATGTTAGAATATTCTGCACCGTTTCCTTGCCGAGGTAGTGATCGATGCGGAACACCTGCTGCTCGTGGGCGAAGCGGGTAAGCTCATGGTTGAGCACGCGGGCCGAATCGAGGTCGTGGCCGAAGGGTTTTTCGATGACCAGGCGCTGCCAGCAGCCCTGCGCATCGCGCCGCAATAACTGCGCCTCGTGCAAGTGCCCGGCCACCACGCTGAATTGGCTCGGCGAGGTCGCCAGGTAAAACAACAGGTTCTGTTGCAGCGCTTCAGTCGGAAAATCCCGGATCATGCCCGCCAGCTTGGCGTAGGCTGCGGCGTCGGCCATGTCGCCCTGGCAGTAGTCGATCCGCTCGGCAAACCCCGCCCACACCGCTGAGTCCACCGGATGACTGCGCGAAAACGACTCTAACGCTGCCCGCAATTCGGCGCGCCACGACGCCGCGGATTTTTCCCGCCGGGCGAACCCGACAATGCGGAAATCCTCGGGCATCTGCCCGTCCTTGGCGAGGTGATAAAGCGCCGGAATGAGCTTGCGGGCGGTCAGGTCGCCGCTCGCCCCGAAAATCACCAGGGTGCATGGCTCCACCGCCTTGCGGATATGATCCAGCCGGCACGTCATCAATTCATCCATGGCTTCGGTCCGATGCATCTGCGGCGACTGTGGCGCAGCTTGGCCGGAAATCAAGGACCGTCACTGCAGGATGACGTAGAGCGCGTCGTCGGGAAACTTGAAGGTCAGACGGCCGCCGGAGGACTCAAGCGGGACGGTTTTCAAGGGCATGCCGTTGGCATCGAGAACGCGCGCGGTCTTGAGATGCGGGTTGCTGAGGGTGAGCGTCACGTCGGCGCGCACGATCATCCACGGCGCATGCCCGAAGTTGACAACCTGCTGGCCGGCGCGCTTGTCGAGCTTGGCCGGTTGGGTCTGCCAACCCATCGGCCGCTCGGTGGTGCCGACCTGCACGAGGATTTTGCCGGACTCGCGCAGCGCCTTGTTATCCAAGGCGACGGCGAGCACCGTGGCGTATTCGTTGGCGGAGCGGATTTCCACGTCCGGAAGCTTGAAGATGCCCGGCGTCCTTAGAAACCCGGTGACGCCCTGGGCCTTGGGCGAGGTCAACAGGCACAAGCCCCGCCCGTAGTCGAAGAGCAACTGGCCCGTCGACGAGGCGATCGTCTTGGTGTCCTCGTGAATGAACTTGGCGAGGTCCGCCACCCGGCTCTGGGCCGGATTGCCGCCGTAATTCACCTGCACCGGGCCGACCAGATAGGCAAGCGGGTTGACCCCGTCCTTGACGTTGGATTGCTTCGCCAGGTTGGTTTTATCGCGATTCGGGTCGTAGCCGGCGTCCTCGGCGATGATCGGCATCCGGCGCTGCCACAGGTCCTCCAGCGCGCGCTGCTCGGACACCGCGGGTGCGGCTTGCTGGATATAGCCGCGGCGGTACATCAGGGCTGCGGCGGGCCATTGGCCCATCAGCATCGGGGTTGCGCACACCCACTTGCCTTCCGACGGCAGGAAGCCGTTGGCGGAGCCGGGTTGGCGCCAGTCTTCCTCGCCGGTGGCAAACCAGTAATAGGCATCAATACCCGTCAGGGATTGGTAGGCAGCGACGAGGAACGGCCCCTCGGACTGATAGCACAGCGGCGGCACCCACGAGCTCTCGGTGATGAGCATCGGATAGCCTGCCACCTGCTTGAGCGTCAGCGGCAGTTCGCGCGGATGCAGCAGGACGGATTCATCGGTAAAGCGGTCGCCGTTGCAGACGGCCCAGCCCTTGTTAGCACCTTCGTGGGCACCGTCGTAGTAGCGGTTGACGGCCATCACGTCGTTGGCGGTGTAGGACCTGCGTTCGGCATCGAGCATGGTGACGTTGTCGGCGCTGCGCCAGTTGCCGGCATTGACGAGTTGTTTGCAGCCGAGCTCCTTTTTCAGGAAATCACCTATCATCTTATTGAAGTTATACATTGTCCCTGTGAGAAACTCCATCTGGTCGGCGCAGCGCTGTTGTTGGCCGGCCTCACCGCGGTGCTGGGTCAGCTCCCAAATGATATACATGGCGGCCTCGCCGTTGGCGAACTCGTCCGGCGCGTCCTGGTCCGGGGTGGGCGCGGCATTCTGCCAGGCGGCCTTGGCTTTTTCCAGTGAGCCATACTTCAAAGCCGCGAAGGTGCCGAACTGGCGGCGCAATTCCTTGTGCGCGGGGCCCTTGATACCCTGGCTGGTCCAGAACAACAGCGAGTCTTCATTTTGGATTTGAATGATCGCCAGCGCCGGATCTTGCGCGAGCGAGATGCCGGTGTGTGGATTGACCTCGGCGAGCACCTGCCGCATCCAGCTCTTGTAAGCGGCCTGGAGCTTGCGGTCGAAAAACAACAGGCCCCAACTCTGATTGCCGCCGTCATCGAGGAATCCCATGGCGGGTTTCGCCCGTGAGGCACCCGCCCAATACGGCGAGAACGTGACGTAGATGCCTTCCTGCTTCATGGCCGCAACCCCTTGCCAGATCCGCTCGCGCTCGGCTTCATCGATGGCCAGCAGATTGTCACCCCCCGGCGTGATGTTGCAGTGGAAGCGGACCATGTTGATGCCGCGTTTGGCTAGAAACCGGGCGTGGCGCGCCGGATTCTTGTCGAAGGCCGCATCGCCCACCGCCCAGAACCGCGCCGGGGTGCCGTCACCCAGCACGAAGTCGCTGCCATCGGGCGATCGCTTGATGAAACCGTGTTGGCCGGCGACCTTCTCGTTGAGAAAGCGCAAATCGAGGAGGGCGTCGGGGCTGAATTCATCGCGCGCCGGCTCGAAGGCCCAGCGGCCCGCGGCGCTCACGTCCGTGGCGGTGGACGCGGCCTCCGCTTGCGGCACGCCTTCGCTCTTGCCTGCGTCGGCCGCATGGACCGATAGCCCGGTCATCATCGACACGATGAGGCTCAGTGGCACCCACCGGGCGCGGCAGCATAAATTTGTCAGAATCGCTTTCATATGGGCTTATCATCACACTCTACAAGCCGCCGGGAATGGATGGGTGCTTCCCGGAAGTGGCCGGCTATTTGGTGGCGGGCCCGGCCGGTTTCCAGGTGCGGGTGACGGCGACTGAGACACTGCCCTGAATGAGGGTGGAATGGCCGCTGCGCATGCCGGTGCTGAGGGTTTGGACGGTTTCGAGCTGCTCGCGGATGACGACGGGGTACACCAGCGACAACCAGACCTTGCCGGAACTGATCGACACATCGGCATCAAACACCTCGCCGTCCGGCCCGGGCACCGCGGCCTCACGGTAGTTGCCACTCACCGCGAACACCCCGCACGGGTGGCCACCGATCGGCTCGAACGACTCCAACTTGAGATTGAGCGTGCCGACGGCCCCCTCGCCCAACATCAATGCCAGCTCGGGGCCGGCCAGCGCCACGCAATCGCCCGGCTTGAGCCGCCGCTTGCCCAGCCAATAGCTGCGGGGCAGGACCCCGGCATCGACGCAAACGGCGGCCAGGTGCGGCTCGAGATTGCGACCCCAGACCGCGAGTTTAAAGTCGGTGGAGTGGCCCGCCTTCCACCCCTTGCCCTCGCGCACAAAACCGATCTTGCAACCGGTCAGCTCCTTGATTGAGGTCAGCTCGTCGGGCACGGCGGGGGCGGCAGCCGCCGCGGCAGCATCCTGGTCGGCCTTGGCTTGCTCGAGTTTGGACTTACCGGCCCGGGCCTTGTCGGCTTTGGTCTTATCGGCCTTGGCCTTGTCCGCTTTCGCCTGGTCGGCCTTGGTTTGGTCGGCTTTGGATTTAGCAGCCTTGGCTTTCTCGGCCTCAACCTTGTCCACCTCGGGCTTGCTGAAGCCCGCGCTTTCCATCGTCAGATCGATCCGCTCGCCCGCCCGCTCATAGCGTGTGATGAAAAACCGGGTGCCGGAAAACGCCGCCACCTGATTGCCAATGGCAGATTTCACCACTATGCGCGCCGGGTCAAATGTAAGGCGCTGCTCGACTTTTACCTGCAATGGATCGGGAAACGCCAGATCCTTGCGAAAAACCGCCCCTTCCGGCGTCTGATCGACCAGCGCCTGCAGCGCCGGGTCCACCACCACGGCCCCGGCCTTGGACTTGGCGGCTTTGGCCTCCATGGCCTGCTTTGCCTTGACCGCCAACTCGCGGACCTTGCCACACGAAACAGCCGCCAGACCGATGGCGGCGATGCATAACAGACGCTGGATCTTCATCTTGGCAGGGGGATTTGGCGTTAGAGACCGGCGCTGCAGTCGAACCGTTGGTTCATGTCAATGGCGGGATTCTCTTCACCCAGACTGCCGACGACGATGGCCGGTACGCCTGCCACGGTGGTGTGAGGCGGCACATCGGTTAGCACGACGCTGCCCGCGCCGACCTTCGCCCCGGTGCCGATGATCACGCGGCCGAGGATTTTGGCACCGGCACCGAGCAACACGCCGGAGCGCACGATCGGATGGCGGTCGCCGGCCTCCTTGCCGGTGCCCCCCAGAGTGACTTCATGCATGATGGACACATCGTCCTCAATGATGGCGGTTTCCCCCACCACAAATGAGGTGGCGTGGTCGAGCAGAATCCCGCAGCCGATGCGCGCCGCCGGGTGGATGTCCACCGCGAAGGATTCGCTGGCGATGCTCTGGAGGTAGAGGGCCAGCCAGCGCCGCCCATCCAGCCACAACTGGTGCGACACCCGGTAGGTGGTGAGCGCCAAAAACCCCTTGAAAAACAATACCGGCTCCAACGGCGAGAAGCAGGCCGGATCGCGTTCGTACATTGCCAGCAAATCGCGCGCGGCACTGCGCACCACCAACGGGTGGCTCTCGAACACCCCGCTCAACAGCGGTTCCATGCACTGCCGCGGCATGTCCACCCGCGCGAGGCGGCGGCCGAGCCGCGCGCCGAGAGCGGCGGCCAGCGATGCCCGGGACAGAATCACATCCTCCAGCAATTGGCCCAGCAAGGGTTCCTCGACAAGCACGCGGGTGGCCTCGCCGCGCAGGGTCTGCCAGATGGCGGCCACGTCGATGTGCCCGCTGCCGCAAAGGTTGACGGTGTTCTTGCTGGCCGGATTGCCTTTGATGTGTTGCATTTCGCGCATGAAAATTTCGCAGAAGTTGGAATATGCGTGCCGGGCTCTCACCCAACTCGCCAAGCACCATGACGGAAGAACTCTTACACGACTCGACGACCTTGCGCAACGAGAAGCCATCTCAAGGAGCTTTTTGCTGCAAATCCTCAACGATCTGCGGCGGGCCGGACTCATCGAGAGTTGCCGCGGTGCCGCCGGCGGCTACATCCTCGCCCGCCCCGCCGATGCCATCAACTTGCGCCAGATCGTCGACGCCGTCGATCCCGCGCTGCTGCAAGACTCGGTCACCCCGGCCGGCGAATCCGGCGCAGCCATCCAAACCGCCTGGGAGAAAATTTCCATCACCCTGCGCGAGGCCCTCGAACAGGTCACCCTCGAGAGCATTTGCGCCGGCCAAGGCTCTCCAATGTTTTTCATTTGAGAGGCAGATAATAAACATTTCCAGATTATTTTGCTGGCTAAAACAGGCCGGTTTGCCTACTTTGGCAGGCGTACCGCCAACTCCCTGCCAGCCATGCCAGCCCCCAGCGACCACACTCACCACATCAAGATGCGCTCGACCCAGATGGAAATGCCGACGCGCTCGGGCGCGGCTGCGGTTGAGGACTACGATTCGAAGCTCAAGGCGGCGCAAGACGAGCTGGAGCGCATCCACGTGCAGCGCGAGGAGCTCGAGCAGAAGAAACGCGCGCTGGAGGAACTCACGGCCCGCAAGCGGACCTTTCTGTCGCAACAGGTCGAACTTTCTGAAAAGCTCGGTGCGGCGGTCACTCTGATCGAACGCGAGTTGTATGAGATCCGCCAGGAAACCGAGGACTTGGAACAATGCCGGGTCTGCTTCGCGTCCCATCTGGACAAGCTCGAAAAGATCAATCCGGAGAGCTGGACCCGCGACAACCTCTCCGACAAACTCGAGCGCTCGATCATGGCCGTGGACATGGCCACCGACGAATACGATCAAGCCGCCGCGCATTTTGAAGGTGGCCGCAGCGGTGGCATTTTCGGCCGCGCCTCCAAGCGTGGACGGACCCGCAGCCAAGCCACCCATCGCTCGGAGTTCTTGCTCAACCTGCGCAACGGGCTGGCATTCAATCTGCCGCTCTGCGCGCTGGGCGGTGCCGCGCTCGTCATCTATCTGCTCAAGTAGAACCCCTCACCCGCCAGCGTGCCGACCATGCTACCCGAGGAACTGGAACTCAAGCAATGCGAGCAAGAGGCGCAGCGTCTGGCCAAGGAATTGGAGGAAGCCCGCGAACTGCCCAAGCGCATCGCCCGCGAAAAGCTCGATCGCGATAACACGATGCCGCCCCTCGAACGGGTCAGCGAGATTTCCCGCCTCAAACGCCACGAGCAGGAAATGGCGACCCGCTCCGCCATCCGCAACCTGCTAAAAACCCAGACCCGCAGCCTGCTGTTACTGCTGACCCTGATCGCGGCGGTGGCCGCCCTCATCGCCTGGGGCCTCCGGCTCATGAACGGCTGAGACAATAAATGCATATTTGCATATTGACAGGTGGCGCATTCCGCCTAGGCTTGGGTCATGAAAACCACCCTCGACATCCCGGACGACATCTACCGCCAGGCGAAGGTGCATGCGGCACAGCACGCGACCACGCTCAAGAGCCTGTTCCTCCAGGCCTTGGAGAAAATGCTGCGTGAACCTATGGCAGCACCCCAGACCACCCCGCACAACAAGATCGACCTCGCCCGCTTGCCCCTATGGATGCAGCAAAGCGCCGGCATGGCACACGGCAAACTGACCACTGACGCCCACCTCAGGGAGGTGCGTGGAGAGCAGTCATGAAATCTCGCATTCTGTTGGACACCAACGTCATTCTGGACCTTCTCACCATGGACGAGACTTGGTTTGACTGGTCGGTGCAAGCCATCGCCGCGCAACAAAAAACCGGCTCACTGGTTCTCAATCCGGTGGTGTGTGCGGAAATCTCACGGGCTTTCGACTACAATTGGGCCAAGCTTGACGCGTGGCGTCGAGCGGCCGGCATCGAGTTGGAAACCATCCCCTTTGAGGCCGGTGTTCTGGCCGCCAAGGCCCATAGCGAATACCGCAGCAGGGGCGGCCAACGCATCGCCACGCTACCCGACTTCTTCATTGGGGCCCATGCGCTCTTCGCTGGCCACGCACTGCTCACCCGCGATGCCTCCCGCTACAAAACCTACTTCCCAAAACTCAAAATCATCAGTCCATAGCCCAGGCACGCGGGACCAACCAGCGTGAACCGCGAAGCGGAACTTCTGACGCCATCCCGCGTTGCCCGCAGCGAATTGTTAGGCAGAACTCTCCGCATCTGATCCTAGCAAATGTCCATCAATATGTTCTGGACGCAACGTCTTCATACTTCGCACGCCTGTCGCCGACTTTGATTTCGGTCGCGTAAATCACTTTATCCGTTGCAACGGGAATTTCTTTGTTGAACGCTGCGCTCTTGCCTACCATGTCAAAATGCCATTCAGGATGATAAATGCCCGTCTTTAGGTAAGGCGTATATTCCTTGCCGATAGTTGAATAAACATTCGTTCCTGATTTATCCATGACCAATTTGCCGTCCTTCCAAATCTGGATGAGGCCGTTCGTGCCGGGCAACCATTTGGCGTGAACCACCCACGACACCCACGCGCCGCGTTGCACGAAACCATCCAATTTCAGATTCGTGCGGGTTGGGCCGGTTTGCGCCGCGCCGTAACTTTGCCGGATAAACCAATTCGTGTTGCCGATGGAAATTTCAAGATTCGGAAACGTCGCGCGCCAGTTCCCGGGAATAGCGTGCCATTGCATCACGATGTCGTTGCCGCGATTGGGATCGAACACCCAGTCACGCGGGACATAAATGCGTTCACCATACCAGCGTTCATTGAATCCTTTTTCATAAGGCAACGAAATCTCCGCGCGAAACGAATTCGTTCCGCGCGGCACGTCGAATCGGACCGCTTTCTTTCCCGCCAAATCCGGCGCGTCCACGATTTGGATTCTTTCCGGCGTCGGTTTTGACAGGTCGTAACGGTCATCCTCACTGAAAATCCATTTTGTAAACCGACCGGATTGAAAATCATCATCAAAAAGAATCGGCTGCTGGAAACTGAATACTTCTTCCGCAGTTTGGCGGACGCTTTCTGCGGCTTTCATTTTCCCAGCCAGCGCACAAACCATCAAAACCAAGGCGCCACGAAAAAAATGGTGGAGAAGATTTTGCATAGCAGTCAAGTTGCCTAACATTCCTCAATCCTGGCGCTCCTGCTTGAGGCGTTGCTCCAATTCCGGCCACTGCTGGCGGCCGACGATGTAGCCCTTGCAATCGACCGCGCCACAGAGGCACGGGTGATCGGCGTAACAATCGACGTCGAAGCCGTAGTCAAACGTCAGTTCCTCGCCGGTCTGGATGTCGCGCAGGGCGTGGATGATGATTTTGCGGCCGACGATCCAAGCCTCGCAGTTCGGTTGGCACGAATGATTGATCAAGCGCGCCGTGTTCCATGGAAAATTGCCGTCGAGGTCGTAACGCTGCGACAGGGTGAAGATATAGACCGACGCATCACCGGTCTTGAGCGACTTGGCGTGCTGCAGGTTGCCCCGCCGCTCGCTTTCACGCTTGTCGATGCGCTCGCCTAGATACTCGATGATGGGCTCCTCCTTGGGAATGAAACAGGTGGCGTAAACGCCCCGCCCGTGAATCTCCGAACCACGGACATCACAGAAGCGGCTTTGCCCGCGCTTCCACAAGCGCATCAGCTTGCGGTACAGGACGTGCTCCTCGCTTTCCGACTTCATCTTGGACGACATGGTGACAAACTCAACGGGGGTCGGCGGCCTTGCGCTCTTCAATGGGTGGCAATTCCAGGTCGCGCGGCAGGGTGACGTAAAGCCGCCGCAGCGTGTTGAGGGTCAGCCCCGACCCATCGATGAAGGTCCAGTCATTTTTCCCCTTGTCCGAGACGGCCACTTGAAAGCCGACTTTCTCGATGTAATAAAACGGCTTGGCGTCGCCGGTGAGAATGTAGCGGTATTTCGTCAGAGTGGGCACAAACACCAGCCACTTGGTGAAAATCTGGGTCTCCACATCCTTGCCTTTGACTTTCTCAACCTTGGTGCCCGGGCCAACCTCAAACGAGCGCGGCGTGCCCAGATGCACCGAGGAAATGATGCTCACCCCCTCCTGCGTCATGCGCTTGGACGCACCTTCAATCTGCTTGACGATTTCCGCCATGCCGCCCGGCGTTTGACCCGCCAAGCGCTCCTTCCATAGCGGATTCATCCGCTCGATGGCCACCGCGTAATTCCCCCGCGTCACCTCGCTGCCGAGCTTGTCCACCGCCGCCACCGCCGCGGCCACCACCTCCGTCGGCGCGGTCACTACCGCAGTCGACGGCACCGTCTCGGCCTGCGGCGCGGGTATTGGCGCGGCTGCGCCTTTTTTCTGCGCCGAGGCATCGCCGCACAACCAGGCCCCAAGCGACACTGCGATGAATAAATACTGCGTTTTCACGCCGCATGAATGGCCCGCAGCCCCCGATCCGTCAAGCCCGCAGCAATTCTGCTTTGATTTCGCCTCCACCTTGGTAATGCTCCTCGCCCCATGGCTAAACAGGCACTCGGCAAAGGACTCGCAGCCCTCATCAGAAAACACCCCACCGCCCCCGAGACGGACGCCGTGGTTTCCGCTGAGGACTTGAAACGCGTCCGCGACGTCCCTCACGGGCTCGTGGTGCCCAGCCCGCTGCAACCCCGCACCCAGTTCTTCGAGGCCCCCCTCGACGACCTGGTCGAGTCGATCCGCCAACACGGGATCATCCAGCCGCTCATCGTCCGTCCCGTCAACGGCACCTTCGAACTCATCGCCGGCGAACGCCGCTGGCGGGCAGCCCACAAACTCGGACTCGCCACCGTCCCGGTCATCGAACGCGAGGCATCCGACCGCGATGTGCTCGAAATGGCCCTCATCGAAAACATCCAGCGGGAAGACCTCAACCCGATGGAGGAGGCGGCCGGCTATGTCCGCCTCGCCAAGGAATATGCGCTCAAGCAGGAGGAGATCGCCACCCGCGTCGGCAAGAACCGCGCCAGCGTCGCCAACGCGATGCGCTTGCTCGACCTCCATCCCGACATCCAGGTTCTGGTGGCCAAGAAAAGCCTCTCGGTGGGGCACGCCAAAGTGGTCCTGTCGCTCAAGGACCAGGACGTCCAACTGCTCGCCTCCACCCAGATTCTGCGCCGCCAACTCACCGTCCGCGCCACCGAAAAATTCGTCCAATCCCTCCTCGCCTCGTCTGAAACATCATCGGCCGACTCGTCCGCCGACTCCAAGAAATCCGCTGCGCTGCGCGAGGCCGATGTCCAGGTTCGCGCCATCACCAACCGCCTGCGCGCCCATCTGGCCACCCACGTCGCGATTCAGCACTCGCCAAAAAAAGGCCGCATCGAAATCGAGTACTACGGCAACGACGACCTCCAGCGCCTGCTCGAGTTGTTAGGCCTGCCCACCGGCGAGTGAGCGTGGCTGTGGCGTTGCCGCCGCAGAGCTTGATGGCGGCGTTGCCAGTGGCCCGTATTGTGGCGGCGCTCTGTGAGCGTCGTCGTCCAAGGGGCCGCGCCTGCGCAGCGGCGGTCACAGACCGCCGCTACAGGACCCGCTGCGGGGCCCTGATGGCGGCGCCTCGCAGCAAGCGCCCCGCCCACCCGGCGGTTATTTCTTCCAGATCCTCAGCAAGGCACAGCCGTGGCGCGGAATGGTGCGGGTAAGCTTGCCGGTGAGCGGTTCCAAGTCCTGTTGCCGCCACAGGTCGCGGCCACGGGCCGCGCCGTTGATACCAAGCGAGTTGAGGTCCAGCGTGACCGGGAGCGGAGCGATGCCGAGGTTGAACAAGCCGACCGCCCACGAGCCATCGGCCATGGGTTTGGCCCAGACTTCGGCGTTGCCGGTCTTGGCGATGCGGGAGGCTTGCTTGCCGAGCTCGTCCTGGTTGACATCGAGCACCTCGTCGTTGGTCAGAAGATTGAGGGTGAATTCATCCAGCTGGGTCAGGTCGCAGCCGATGAGCAGAGGCGAGGCCAGCAGGCACCACAGCGAGATGTGGGTGTATTGTTCGCTCGGCCTGAGATGGGTGGGGTGCAGCGCGGGGCCCCAACCGACGTGGCCGACCACCAGCATGTCCGGGTCATTCCAGTGGCCGGGTTTGGTGAATTTTTCCAGGCCGTTTTGTTTAAAGCCGATGCCCGACATGCTGCCCCAGGTATCGGTGATGTCGCCGGTGGTGCGCCAACTATTGCCGCCGACCTGCGCGCCCCACGCGCTGACGTTGCCCATGCCATATTGGCAGAGGCTGTAGTAGATGTCGCGCTTCTGCTGGTCGAGTGCGCTGCGCATCACCGCGTACGGCAGCATCAGCTTCAACAGCTCGTTATCGGTGATGGCGTCAATCGCCGGAACGTGGTGAGCCGGGGCGCTCCGCTTGCCTTCCAGGTTGGGTTGATACGAACACCAGTCGTGTTTCAAATAGTCAAAGCCCCACCCGGCATAGGTGGCCGCGTCTTGGTCCTCGTGGCCAAAGCTGCCGGAGCAGCCGCCGCAGGTTAGCGGACCGGGCGACGAGTAGAGACCCGCCTTCAAGCCCAGCGAATGCACGTATTCGGTCAGGCCCTTCATGTCCGGAAACCGCGAATTGGGCAGGATCTTGCCGCTGGCGTCGCGTTCCGGCCCCTGCAAGGTCCGGTCATCGCTGCCGGGCTTGACCTGCCAGAAGTCGTCGATGTTGATATAAGTCCAACCGTGGTCGATGAGACTGCTTTGGGCCATAACGCGGGCTGCATCGCGGATATTCTTGTCGGTGACGGCACCGGCAAAGCAATTCCAACTGTTCCAGCCCAGCGGCGGGGTGAGCGCTATGGTATCGCCGCCAACGATTTTGAGCGTGCGCGTGGCCTTGCCGCTGGAGTTGCTGGCACCCACCGTCACGAGCCATTCGCCCTTGGCGGCGAGCGATCCGGTAAGGATCCCGGTCTTGGCATCCAGCGTGATGCCGGGCGGCAGTCCGTCTGCCAAATAGGTGAGTGGCTTGGTGCCGGTGGCGGTGATGCGGTGGAGAAACGGATTGCCAGGGCGCGCCCCAAACACCCGCGGGCCAGTGAGGCGCGGTTGCGGTCCCGGCTTGGGCGTGAGAATGACCGCCTCGTCCTTGACCGGCGCGGCCACCACGGGAGCGGCACCGCTGTAGGTGATGCGTGCATCGGCCCAGTCGCCATGATCAAATTCAATGCCGTCGCCACCATCCGTCACTTGCAGGTCGAGGGAGTGGACCCCGGCGAGCGGCACTTTCACGGGGCGGGCCGCGGCACCGCCCTTGAGAACACCGCTGCGAAACGCTTCGCGCCCGTCGCACCACACGACAAATTCCACACTGCCTTTGGCACCGACTTCCGCATCGACGCCGACCTCGGCGCTCAGCGACTCGGCTTTGCCGTCGAGCACCAGCGAGAAGCTGCTATCCGCGTGGGTGCCAATGCCGTCGGCATAACTCTTGCTGCCGATTTTCAACGCCTTGCCATCCACCGACTTGCCAGCCTGCGGATGACTCCAACCGATTTCCATGGTCGAGAGGTCGAGTTTAGACAACGCGATTTCGGTGGCGCTCGCCAGCGGCGACAATCCGCATGCGGTGAGCACGGCGACTGATGTTAGCAAATGTTGCTTCATGAATGTCATGGGGGTGATGTGGGATGAACTAACGGGATGTTGAGGGAACCAACGGCTTCGGATACCGCAGGCAGCCAGCCCGACTTTCAGAAATCACAAGCGGGATGCCGAATTGCGGTTTGACAGCCACGGCATGAAGATCATCATCCTGCCGCTGCGGGCTGTGAAAAATGCCACAACCGCGAACCGAGCCCAGCCGCCAACCGCGAATCCCAGATGAACAAAGTCGCCCAAGTCACCGTCAGCTTCTGGATCATGAAGATCTGCGCAACGACCCTGGGTGAGACCGCCGGCGATCTGTTGTCGATGACGATGAACGTCGGCTACGCGATGAGCTCGGCCATCCTGCTGAGCTTGTTCCTGCTCTCGCTGGTCAGCCAGGTGCGCGCAAAGGCGTTTCACCCGCTGCTGTATTGGACGGTGATCCTAACCACCAGCACCGCCGGGACGACCATGTCGGACTTCATGGACCGCAGTCTGGAGCTGGGGTATGCGAAAGGCTCGATGATTCTGATTTCGTGTCTGATTGCGGTGCTGGCAGCCTGGCGCCTGAGCCAGAAATCCCTGTCGGTAAGCTACATTCAAACCACCCGCGCCGAGCTGTTCTACTGGGCTGCCATCCTGATTTCCAATACCCTGGGCACCGCCTTGGGCGACTATCTGGCGGACGATTCCGGCCTCGGGTTCGCGGGCGGTGCCGCACTCATCGGTGGCCTGCTCATGGCGGTGGTGCTCATCACTTGGCTCACCCCGGTCAACCGGGTGCTGCTGTTCTGGGTGGCGTTCGTGCTCACCCGGCCGTTTGGCGCCACCTTCGGCGACCTACTAACCAAGACACCGCAACAGGGCGGACTCGGGTTCGGCACCATCGGCTCGTCGGCCATTCTCGCGGGCATCCTCGCTGGCCTGGTCATCTACAGCCGATTCACCCACAAGCGCGCAGCCCTGCCGGCAGGAGCGCCGACAGCCGCTCCGGCGGAACCTGCTTGATTATTGTCATAGCCTTCACTCCGTGCATCCCGGCATCGCGAGTCGTCGTGGATCGCAGCGCTGCCGCCAGCAAGACCCGCCTACTCTAACACCAATACGCCCGTGAAACTGCTACTGTGCATTCTGCTAGCCTCGGCCGCGGCCCGCGCCCAATCGCCCGAGCCTGCCTACGTCCCCAATCAAAGCGACCGGCCGACGGCGGTGACGGGCGACGAGCCTGGATTCGCGCCGATTTTCGACGGCAAGACGCTCGCCGGATGGGAAGGCGATCCGAAGTACTGGCGAGTGGAGGACGGCAGCCTGGTGGGTGAAATCACCCCGCAAACCCTGATTCGCAGCAACACCTTCATCATGTGGAAAAATGGCCATCCCCGCGATTTTGAGTTGAAAGCCGAATTCCGGATCTCGGCGCAAGGCAACAGCGGCATCAACTACCGCAGCGCGATCGTGGCCGATCTAGTCACCCCATCGAATCAATTCGCCATGCGCGGCTATCAATTCGATCTGGACGGAGCGAAGGCATACACCGGTAACAACTATGAGGAAAAGGGACGGCTGTTCCTGGCCTTGCGCGGGCAGATGACCCGCGTGGTTGGCAGCCGCCCGCCGGTGCTGCTCAGCAGCGTCGGCGATCCCGCGCAACTCGCCGCATCGATCAACCCGGAATGGAACACCATCCACATCATCGTGCGCGGCAACGTGCTCACCCATATCCTCAACGGTAAATTGATGGCCGTGGTCATCGACGACGATGCCGCGAACCGCCCCGCCGACGGCCTCATCGGCGTGCAGGTCCACGTCGGCCCGCCGATGAAGGTCGAGTACCGCAATATCCGCCTCAAACAGGGGTGAGCTCCGGCCAAACAATTACCTTGGCAGCGCGACACGGATAAGCTTGGCTGACGGCACGCAAGTAACCCCTTGCGGCTCGCGTCCCATCGCAACCCAAGCCCCCATTCCACCATGCGCCTGCTCATCCTGCTGCTCGCCACCACCGCCGCCCTGAGTGCGGCCCAAGCCCCGCCCGCCGGCTTCACCGCCTTGTTTAATGGCACCGACCTGACGGGCTGGCGCGGCGGCGACACCGCCGATCACCGGAGGCTGTTAGCCATGCCGGAAGCCCAGCGCACCGAACAACTCAAGACCTGGAGCGCGGACATGCAGCGCCACTGGAAAGCAGTCGACGGCGAACTCCACAACGACGGGGACGGCAAATACGCCACGACCGACAAGGATTACGGCGACTTTGAATTTTTGGTCGAGTACAACATGGCACCCATGGGCGACTCCGGCATCTATCTGCGCAACGTCCCCCAGGTCCAGATCTGGGACCATAACAATGAAAAGGAATGGCACAACGGTGCCCAAAAAGGCAGCGGCGGCCTGTGGAACAACAGCCCCGGCGCACCCGGCAAGGACCCTTTGGTCATGGCCGACAAACCAGCCGGCGAATGGAACTCGCTGCGCGTGGTGATGGTCGGCGCGCGCGTCAGCGTCTGGCTCAACGGCCAGCAGACGGTCGACCACGCGATTCTGGAAAATTACTATGACCGCAAGGTTTCCATCCCGGCCAAGGGGCCGCTGTGCCTGCAAACCCACGGTGCCCCGATCAAGTGGCGCCACATCTATATTCGTGAAATCGGCGCTGCAGAAGCCAACAAACTGCTGGCTTACAAGGCCAACCAAGGATTCAAGTCGATTTTCAATGGCAAGGATTTCGACGGCTGGGCGGGCGATGTTGATAACTACGAGGTGGCCGATGGCGCCATCCGCTGCAAGGCCCACAAGGGTGGCAACGTCTATCAGAAAAACGACCTCAGCGATTTCGCCGCGCGGCTGGAGTTCAAACTCCCGCCCGGCGGCAACAACGGCCTCTGCATCCGCTATCCGGGCACCGGCGACACCGCCTACGGTGGCATGTGCGAGTGCCAAGTGCTCGACGACAATTACGAGGCGGCAACCAAGAGCCAGATTGACCCGCGCCAGGCGCACGGTTCGGCCTACGGGATGGTGGCGGCGCAGCGCGGCTACCAGCGGCCGATTGGCGAATGGAATTTTGAGGAAGTCACGGTGGTTGGCCCGACCATCAAGGTGGAGCTCAACGGCTATGTGATCCTCAACGCTGATCTCAGCAAGGTCGACATGACGAGTGTGATGGGCAACAGCGCCCACCCCGGCAAAGACCGCACTCACGGGTTTTTCGGTTTCGCCGGCCACAACGACCCGGTCGAATTCCGCAACATCGCCATTCGCACGATCAGTGCCGCCAAGTGAGGCAATTCCAGGCTAGTCGCCCAACCCCCGCGCGTAGACGTCATCCTCGGTGAAAACGATCACCAGCGGCCGACAACACACCTCGCAATCGTAGTCCACCTCGGCGGGCATCTCGTACGGAGGCGGCACGGCCACTTCAAACACCTCACAACAGGTCGGGCAGGTGATTTCTGCAAAATCCATCCGCCATCATCGCACGTATCGCAGATTTTTCAAGGCATCCGAGGTGGGTTGCAGCAGCGGCGATTGAGAGCACTGCGGCGGTCTGTGAGCGCCGATGTTCATGAGATGACGATTTTCGAAAACGCTGGTTCATTGGCCGATCATTCGCACCGGCGGTCATAGACGCGCCGCTACAATGCGCAGGCCCGTCGACTCCTTAGAATCCACCGCCGCCGGAGTCGTCGCCGCCGGAGTCGCCACCGCCAAAGTCGCTACCACCGCCAAAGTCGCTGCCCCCCCCGGAATCGCTGCCACCCCCGGGATCCTCGGCACCGAAGTCGCCCCCCGAACCGGAGTAGTCGGTGTCCTGGCCGGAGTATCCGCTGTCGCCACGATTGTCCGAATCTCCTCCACCCCACGATGAGGAGGAGGAGGAGTTTCGGCCTGAAAACTGGTCGTAGATCCACATGCCGGCAGCTGCGCCAAACATGCCGCCCAGCATGTTGGTGACAAAACCGCCACCACCACCGCCAGGAACCATCGGACCGCCCGCGTAAGAACCACCACCACCACCGCCGCTACCGGCAAAAACCGCCCGCACAATCCGCAGCACCACCCATACTCCGAGCCCGACCAACAGAGCCGTAAGAATCCAATGCGATGAACCCGGCGTCTCGACGCGGCCGCCGGTGGCAGCCGTGCGACCGCGATCCGGCAGATGCGAGCGCATGGTGGCATTCACAAAGTTCACGCCCTCGAGCAACGCGTCGTCGTTCTGCTTGTTGCGAAGTTTCGCCAGCATCAGGCTCACCAAGGCGTCGCGGTCCTTGATGGTGAAGGCACCGCGCTGCGTTTCGTTGCCCACCAAAATCTGCAAATGGGGTGGGGATTTCACCAGCAGGATGAAAACCCCATTGACCCGCTGCTGCCGTGCCTGCCTTTCCGCCCACTGCTCGCAGAGGCGGTTCAGGGCGGATTTACTGGTGAGGTCCACTCCCTGCTTGAGGTCTTGCGGGATCTCGCTGAAGGTCTCGACCATGAGGTCTTTTTTGAAGCGTTTGCCGATTTCGCCGATATTCCTCTGCGCCTCGGCCTTGGCCGGAGCGGAAAAGAACGCCGCATTGTCCCGGATCCCGCCCATCTCAGCGTGAGCGGCGGACGCGCCGAGAAACAGGGCGGCAATAGCGGCGACTACATGGAATTTCAAGGTTTCAAACATGGGAGATATTGGCTTGGAAACGACGATCCGGCGGCGACTTGCGAGTGGGACAATAGAACCCGCATTGGCAATTTCGCAAGGCCGAATGCGGGTTATGCTCTGTCGCCAGCCGCGGAAATGAGGATTACGGGGTTGCGCATCTGAAAGAACCCGGCTAAACTCACCGTTATGCAAGCCATGTTCGCCTTCATTAATTCTCCTCAGGATTGGATCGTCATTTTAGTCATTGTGCTGTTGTTGTTTGGTGCCAAGAAACTCCCCGAGCTGGCTCGCGGCGTGGGCAAGAGCATGGGTGAGTTCAAGAAGGCCCGCGAAGATTTCGAACGCGAGATCACCGCCGCCGCCACCGAAGTCAAGACCACCGAGACCACCCCCAAGGCACCCGCCGCCAAGGAACATTCCGAGGCGTAAGCCCGGCGCAAGCCGCCTCACCGGCCGCAACTCCACGACAATCCCCATCCCGCTTGGGCGGCCTGGTCCGTCGGTAACAAGTCTGGCAGTAGGACAGGCATCCTGCCTGTCTTGGCCGACGGGCTTCCAGCCTGTCGTTTCATGCGCAGACAGGCGGGACGCGCTGTCTTCCCTCACAGGCGGGACGCCTGTTTTCCGCGCAGCGAACCTCTACGACAGCTCCTCTTCCGCCACCGCGGGTTCCTCACGCTTCTTCTTGCGCGCGTCGAACCATGCCAGCCAGATGCAAATTTCGTAGAGCACCAGCATCGGCGCCGCCATCATCGTCATCGTCAGCGCATCGGGCGTTGGCGTCATGATGGCCGCCGCTACAAAAATGGCCACGATGGCATATGAGCGGGTGCGCGCCATCGTCTCGTAGGTCAGCAATCCCAGCTTGACGAACACCATCACCACCACCGGCAGCTCGAAGGACAAGCCGAAGAGCAGGGTGAATTGGGTGGCAAACGAGATATATTCCCCGATCCGCCAATCATTGGACACTCCCAGCTTGCCGCCCCAATCATAGAAAAACCCCAACACCCGCGGCAACACGCCGTAATAGGCAAACAACACCCCGCCCAGGAACAAGCCGAAACCGATGAGCAACGACGGCCACAGCGTCCGCTTGGCGGCGCTTGGCATCGCGGGCATGACAAATTGCAGCACAAACATGAGCAACAACGGAAACGAGATGACCATGCCGGCGAAAAACGACAGCTTCATCGATAGCATGAACGTCTCGGTCGGCTTCAACGCCGACATCAGCCGCAAGTTGCCGCGGGTGTCGATTTCCGGACTCGGCGCGGTCTTGAGCAAGGCCCGCACCTGGGCCTTGACCTCTGCGGGCCCTGCCAAGGAGCTCACAAAGCCATCCCGCCGATCCTTCGGCAAAGCCAGCGCCGTGCGCAGCAATCCGACGCAGCGTGCGTGAAATTTCAGGTTACCATCGTCCAGCGCCGTGAAAAACACCTCGCGCTGCGCCGCCTCCAAGCCCAGCACCGCATGCTCCACCGCCTTCGCCCGCTCCCACGTGTTCACATCCACCGCCCGCACCGAGCCGTCCTTGCCTTGCGGCAGCTTCGCCAGCAATTGATCCATCCACACCTGCTCCACCGGGCGGCGCAGCACCTCCATGAGTTTCTCCTGAAAACTGAAACAAACCAGCATCGAGACCACCAGCGTGATGACGATTTTTCCAAGGATTGCGCGCAGATCGTCGAGGTGCTCGAGGAACGACTTCTCGTAACCGGGAGTCGCACGGTTCCTGAGTTGAAACAACTTTTTGAGTAAAAACATGCTAGCGGGGCCTGCAATCAAGACCCCGCAGCCCGATACAGCAAGACCCGATGCTGGATTCGCCAAATTTTCTTAGCGTTGGGGGTTGGGATTGGCTGCGCTCAGGCGAAATCCCCGCGATTTTAGACAAGACTAGCCAGCGCCCGCGCTGGTTACATTCATGCAGACCACAGATTTGGATGACCTCAAACAGTTGGTGGCGGAATGGCGCGCCGAACACGCCGCACAAAAACAAAAGGAGCAACGCGAGCAATGGACCCGCTACGTCTCGCTCACCATGGTGGTCATCGCGGTGCTGGCCGCCATCGCCACCCTCAAGGGCGGCGCGTTCTCCACCCGCACCCTCAAGGAAATGAACGAGGCCACGTTCTATCAGGCGAAAGCGTCCGACCAGTGGTCGTTCTATCAGGCAAAGTCGATCAAACAAAACCTCTACGAAATCGAACTGGATCACCTCAATGCCGCACCCGCACCCGATGCCACCGCGCTGGCAAAAATGCAGGCCAAGGTGGCCAAATACGACAAGGACAAGGCCGAGATCACGGCGCAGGCGGCAAAATATGAAGCCGCGCGTGACGTCTCCCGCACCACCGCCACCAGCGCTGCCGAGCATTCCAGGCACATGGGCTTGTCCATCACATTGTTTCAAGTCGCCATCGCGATGGGGGCGGTGGCCCTCATCGTAAAGAAAAAGTACCTATGGCTGGTTTCCACCATCTTCGGTGCCTTGGCCACCGCCCAGATGGTCTACGTGCTGGGCTTCATGCCGCTGTGAGGCTCCGCAATCCGCCACGCAGCCGTATTCCAGGCCAAAACCCCGATGCCATCGACGCTCGCGGGGCACCGCCAGCCACTCTCTAACGGATGCCTGCGGCGATGGCATCGGCAAGGCGGGCCAGCAAC
This sequence comes from Akkermansiaceae bacterium, assembly GCA_903908495.1. Taxonomy (GTDB): domain Bacteria; phylum Verrucomicrobiota; class Verrucomicrobiia; order Verrucomicrobiales; family Akkermansiaceae; genus Luteolibacter. Next base: position 31,359 of record CAIVSK010000210.1, on the reverse strand, counting down.
TTCGACTGGGCGGCGACCAGTGCCTGATAGCCGTCACTGGCGAGTTGCTCGCGGTCGACAAAAGTGCGGGACGCCTTGAGCCGGCGATCGGGCAGGGCATAGACACGCCAACCCGCTTCAATCACCGCGTAACCGTCCGCGCCGCCGTGCAACTGGCGGATATCGAGGGTGATCTGATTGCTGATTTCCTCGTCGCGCTGCCACGGGTAGCTGCGGACGTTGCCGGTGTGCAGGCGGCGGCCGAGATTGCTGGCGGTGACGCGAGCGATGGATGCGGCCAGATCGCCGGCCCAGCGGTGGTTTTCGGCGACGGCCAGGCGGTTGGGGGCGTCCTGCAACACGAGGTTGGGCCGGTCGATGTACTCGGCGAGGACCACCGGGCCGACGCCGACGCCCGGGCCGCCGCCCGAGGGAGCGGGGCCATCGGCAGTGAGCACGTAGAACGAGCGCGGGGTGCCGGCACAACCGGCGAAAATGAGCGAAAGCAACGCGCAGAGGGCAATGGAGGAGGCTTTGTGCATGGCAGGAATCATGGTTTGACGCGCGGCGCGCGCGGCACCGGATTGCCGGAAGAATCGCGGCCGATCAGCAGCGAATTCGGCTTGTCATCAATCGTGTTGGAAAGCGATTTGATCGAGCGCAGCGAGGCGCGCAATTCATCGAGGGTGCGCAACAGGTCGCCCTGCATGCTGCCGTCCGGGCCGATACTGGCAATGGTCTTCTGCAGGTTGGTGAGAGTGCCCCGCAGATCGGCGGGCAGGCCGAGGAATTGCGGATCATCCAGCATTTTGCGGGCGGCGGTGGCGGTGCTGTTGATTTCGTCGAGGGTGGTGCGGGCGGCGGCGATGGTGGTGGCCGATTCCTCGGCGGCCTTGGCGATGTTGCCCATCACCGCATCGAGCGGCAGCGCCTGGATCTTGTTGAGGATGGCGGTGAGCTTCATTTCGAGTTGTTCCAGGCCGCCGGACAAGGTGGGCACCGCGGCAAGCTCGCCGACTTGGGTCAAAGCCGCCGACGGGGTGTCCGGGTAAAAGGCGAAGTCCACAAACAGGGTGCCCGTGATATAGCTTTCGGTCTTCAACGCCGCTCGCAAGCCTTGGGCCACCGCTTGCTGCAAGAACTCGGCGTCCGGCCCGGCCACCGTGCCCGGCATGCTGCGACGCAACAGCGCCGGATCAATCTCAACAAGCACCGGCACCCGGGAATCCTTGCCCAGCGGCAGGTAATTGAAGGAAATGTTGGCCACACGGCCGATCGGGATGCCGCGGAATTCGACGGAGGCCCCCTTGGCCAAGCCCCGCACCGATTGATCAAAGAGCAACAGGACTTTGAGGCTGGGATTGAACAACGAGCTTTGCGCCGCGTCCCCATCCGGATAGAGTTTGAAAATCATGTCGTCAGGAGCCGCTTTGCCTGCCACCAGCCCGTCTGGGATGCCGAAGGATGCGCCGCCGGCCAGCATGGCTTGAAACGACGGGGTGCGCACCTTGATCCCGGTGGCCCCGGCGCTGATATCCACGCCACTGGTGTTCCAGAACCGGGTGTTTTCGCACACCAGCGGGCTGAATTCCTCGCGGATGAAGGCATGGTAGAGCACCTGACGACCATCCCCTGCGAGCTCCCGTTTCTCGATGCGGCCCACCTCCACCCCCAGAAAAAACACCGGCGATCCCACCGCCAGCGATCCCGCCTCGTCTGCGGTAAGCACCAAGCGCCGCCCCGGCACGTTGCGGTTGGTCGTCGGCGGTTCCTCCAGCCCGCGAAATGCCGTGCCACCCTGCGACCCGGTCCCCGGCTCAACCTCGATGTAGGCACCGGTGAGCAAGGTGCCCAAGCCGGAAATATCGGTCGCCGAGACCCGCGGGCGCACCACCCAGAATCGGGTGTCCTCACACACCAGCGCGGCGGCATGGCGGTCCATCTGGATATTGACCAGCACCGACTTCAAGTCCCCGGACAATTCCAAATCCTTGACCAGGCCCACCCGCACCGAGCGACAGCGCACTTCGGTCTTGCCGGCCGCGATGCCATCGGCCGTCTCGAAGGTCACCTGGACGAGGGGACCGCGCGAGGCTAGGTTCTGATAAATGAGCCAACCGCCGACCAACACGGCAACAATCGGCACGACCCAAACCATGTTCCAGCGCTGGGCGGCGCGGAATTCGGGCGTCACGGGTTTGGGGGGCGGGGACTCACTCACGATCGGGTGTAGAATGCGGATTTTCTGATGCTTCTAAAATTTCCAGGCGGTCCCATAACAAACGAGGGTCGAAGCTCATCGCCGCGAACATCGTTAGCACCACCACTCCGGCAAACGCAAGCGCTCCCGGACCCGGCGTGACCGTCATGTAGGCCCCAAACTGTACCAAGGCAACCAAAATGGAAACCACAAATATATCCACCATCGACCACCTCCCCAACAACTCGGTGAACCAATAGATCCGCCCGAGAATGCGCGGCGAGGGATGCACCTTGCCGGAAGCGGCCGCGCACAACCACACCAGCGCGACAATCTTGACGATGGGAATCAATATCGAGGCGACGAAAATGACGATTGCTATCGGATAGGCCTCGCGCCGCCAAAACTCCACCATGCCCTGCAGGATGGTCGACGCCATCACATTGCCAATTTCCGAAATGGTCATCACCGGCAGCATATTGGCCGGCAGATAGAGGGCGGCCGCAGCCAGCAACAGTGCCACGGTGCGCTTCAGACTGGCGGGCTTGCGCAAATGCAGGGCGGAACCGCAGCGCGGGCAGCGGTGCGCCACCAGCGGGCTGACCTTGCCGCAAACGTGGCAATTGGCCAAGCCCTGATCGATGGCGCGTGGCAGACGCGGGGTCATTCCGCAGCCACCTCCAGCCGATCCCACAATTCATTGCGATCAATCCCGGCGACCGCCGCGGCCATGCACACCATCAGTGCCGCAAACGCCCAGAAGCCCACCCCAAAATACAGATCGGCCATTTTGCCCAGCTTCATCAGGCTCACCAGCACACCCAACAGAAAAACCTCAATCATGTTCCACGGCTCGGCGTGGCCGAGCCAGCGCGCCACGTGGCGGGCACCGGGTGCCGCCCGGCCGCGCAGCAATGGCCCGCAGACGTAGAGCATGCCGCCGGCCATCACCAGCGGCGCGAAAATGGTGAACACGGCCACGCACCAGCCGATGGTGGTGCTGCCTTCGCGCATCAACTCGCGCGACGCCCGGTACAGGCTCAACTCGGTCTTGATGCCGTTGGCCTCCATCGTGAGAAACGGGAACAGGTTGACGATGCCCATCAGGATCAACGCCGCCAGCGAAAATGCAGTGACCCTCACCAGCGAGGCCGGGCGATTTTGATAGAGCACGACCCCGCAGCGCCGACAGCGGGCGGCAGTGCGCTCAGGCACGGCGGTCGCCTCGTGCAGGGTATCGCAGAAATGGCAGGCCACCTGATGCGGGGCACCGGCCGGCTTGGGCCAAGTGGTGATGGATGCGCGGCGTTTCAAAGTGCCGGAAAGTTATTAGCGTGGAATGCGACGACCCGTTGGCTGAGTTCGCCGAGGCCCTCCACGCCGCACTCGACCCAATCGCCGGCTTGCAAGTAGCGCGGCGGGTTCATCCCCATGGCGACTCCGCCCGGGGTGCCGGTGGCGACGACGTCGCCCGGCAGCAGTGTCATGAAGCGGCTGATATAGCTGATGAGGCGGCGGATCGGGTGCATCATGTCGCCGGTCCAACTGTTTTGGCGCAACTCGCCATTGACCTTGCACCACAAGCGCAGCGCCTGTGCATCGGCCACCTCATCAGGTGTCACCAGGCAGGGTCCCATCGGCGCGAAAGTATCGGCGCTTTTGCCTTTCATCCACTGGCCGCCCATGTCCTTTTGAAATGCCCGTTCGGAAAAATCACAGAAGGTGGCGTAGCCGGCCACGCAGTCCAAGGCGTCGATCTCGTCGACATAGGACGCGGTGCGACCGATGACCAAGGCCAATTCCACTTCATAGTCGAGTTTGGTGGCACCCAACGGCAACATCACATCGTCGTGGGGGCCGCTCCACGCGCTGGTGGCTTTCATAAACAGGGTTGGCTCAGTGGGGATCCCCTCCGCCAGTTCCTTGGCGTGCTCCAAGTAATTCTTGCCCACGCATACGAGCTTGGACGGCCGCGCCACCGGCGGCCCGAGCCGCACCGCAGGATCCACCTCGGCACCGCCGGGGCAACCATCGGCGACCCACTCGGCCAGCGCCTCCAGGCCACCCATGGCGAAAAAGCCCTCGTCGTAATCCAGAAATTCGCCGCTGGCATCAATCCGCCGGCCATCTGTCAACCAAACGCCGGGCTCCTCGTTTCCCTTGTCGCCAAATCGTATCAAGCGCATGGCTGGAGTCTAGCACGGCCCCGCGACAATTGGAACCCCAATCATTCATCAATCTTTGCGAGTCCAAACGGTCACCAACGCGCTGGACCACTGGAATTTACGGGCGGTTTCCCGAATCAGGAACGATTCCTCCACTTCCCGCTCAAGCACAAACGTCGACTCCAGCGAGTCCTTGAGCCAGGCCAGCGTACCCGCCTGGGGCCAGTGCGCCGGCGGCGTGAATTCCTCCAACCAAGTGCAGGGAGTGGCCAGCACCAATTGCCCGCCGGCTCGCACCAGTGAGGGCAGCCGTTTGAGCAAGAGCTGCGGCTCGGTCAGCCGGCACAGCAGATTGGCGGCATGCACCCGGTCAAAGTTACCCAGATCCGCGGGCAGATGCATCGCGTCGCCCTGGCAAAACCGCACACCTGAGCGGCAAGTGTCGGCGCACAGCCGCGCGGTGAGCTCACTGCGCTGTGCCCCTTCCTCGAGCCGATGATAATCCAGCGACTCACCGGCACGCAGCGCCTCGGCCGCACGGATGAATGCGTGCGAAAAATCAATTCCCACCACCTCGTCGCAGGTCCGCGCCATCTCGAAGCTCGAGCGACCGACGGCGCAGCCGAGGTCCAAGCCGCGGGCCACCCGCCGAGCGGCAAAATGCGCCACCGTGCGGCTCGGAAAGTCCAGCGCCGCGGCCATGCCAGCGGGCCAGTTGCGGCCGGGCGGTAAAATTTCATCCGCCGCGCCGTAGTGAAACAGCAGGTACTCGGCGAGAAGTTTCTCGGATTCGTAGATGGAACTCATGGCGGTTTTCCGTTGCGCAGCCGCCTCAAAAAAAGGGGCTTCAGCGCTAAAAACAGAAAAGCGGCCCGACTGATCAACTTCAAGGAAAACCCATTAACCTTGAAGGCGTCTCAGCCGGACCGCCTATAATGTCGCGACACGGCAAAAATACCCACCAATAGACCCGCGTCAACTAGCAATATCGGAAATGGCGAAAATAAATTCACGTCCCGCTTCGCGCAGACCAAGGGCGTCGCGGCCACCTGGCGATGTGCAGCGAGCTGTGCGGCGGTCTGTGACTACTTTTCCAATGCGGGAAAAGTCGCTGGCGAAAGATTGAGTGCATCATTGGCTCGCGACGCTCACAGAGCGACGCCACAATCCAGCGGCGGCCTATGACCGTCGCAACGTCGTTTTCACGGCCGGGTGAGCCGCGGCTCAATCAGCGAGGTTGTCCACGCGCTGGGCCAGCTCGATATCGAGATTGGTCACGCCGCCCTCGTCATCGGTGGTCAGACGCAAGGTCACCTTGGTGTGGCGGATGAGAATATCGGGATAATGCTGCGCCTCGTCGGCAATCTCCGCCAGATCATTGACGAAGTCGATGGCGTCCATGAATTCCTCGAACTCCACGGTCCGGGTGATGGATTTTTTTTCATACTCCCACTCCGGGCATTTTTTCAATGCGGCAGTGAGATCATTTTCATCGAGCAGTTCTGACATGTTTTGTTTCGGGACAGCGGTTCGGGACAAGATTGAGGGTGGCAGTTTGCACTTGGCAAGCATCCGTTTCAAATCTTTTGAAAAAAATTTCATCGTGCGTTGCAACGGATGGCGGGCCTGCGTAGAATCGGGCCATGAAGAAGCTCCTCGTGCTGCTTGGCATCGGCCTCATGGCTGCGTCCTGCGTCCCGTCCACCCCGCAAACGCGGATCCAGCAACACCCGGAGATTTACGCCGCTCTGAGCTCCAGCCAGCAAGCGCTGGTGCAGCGCGGCGAGCTGGCCAAGGGCATGACCGCAGAGGCAGTGATGCTGGCCTGGGGCCCACCCGCCATGCGCTATGAAGGCAACGACAAGGGGCGGGACTCGATGCGTTGGGACTACACCGGCGCGCGGGCGGTGTATTCCAGCCAGTTCTACGGCGTGTATGGCTATGGCGGCTATGGCTACCACGGGCACCACGGCTACTACCCGTACTCCGGCTTCGGCTTCGCCCCGGACGTGGCTTACGTACCGTACCGCCGGGCCAGCGTGTGGTTTGTCAACAACCGCGTCGACGGCTGGGAACGGCTCCGCTGAGCAATGAATTCACACAAGCCGCTTGCGTTTTTCCCCAAGTTTAGCACCCTCGTTCACGACCCCCTCCCATTATGAGCATCAAACCATCCATCATCCTCGCCGCCGCCGCATCCATCGCCGCGCTGCTGTCATCGTGCAACATGCCGACCGGCGGTGGCGGGCTGGCAGCCTATCAAGCCTACGATCTGCCAACCAAAATGCCGACCAATCCAAACAACGTGCGGGTCAAAGTCTCGCTCAGCAAGCAACGGGTCTATGTGATGGAAGGCACGACCATGCTGCTGGCGATGCCGGTGTCGGTCGGCACGCCGGCCACCCCCACCCCGGCGGGCAGCTTCACCATTTTCGGCAAGGAAGCCAAACACCGGGCCGCGACCCATGGCTATGCCTACAGCGGCAGTGAGGTGAAGCAAACCTTCCTCGACAAGAAGCCCACCGGCTGGTCATTCAAGGGCACGCCGATGCCGTATTGGTGTGAGTTCAAGCCCAACTACGGGTTCCATACCGGTTGGGTCAAACACCAGCCCTGCACCCACGGTTGCATCCGCATGCATGAAAACCTCTCACCCAAGTTCTTCCGCCTGGTGAAGGCCGGCACACCGGTCAACATCTCCTACTCGCAACCCGAGGACGCCACCGTGAATGTCCCGCTGCCTCCCGACGCCGGCCCGCTGCCGGATTACCAAGGCTCCATGTACGTCGGCGATGGCTACTTCACCCAGCACAAGGCACCCAACTTCAACTGACCGGTCCTAGCAGGCCGCCCAGCAAGCGCAGGGCCAGCGCCAGCAAAGCGGTCCCGAAGCCGGCATCGATCCATCGTGCCGCCGCCCGATAGCCGCGTTTGAGCGGCGGCCACTGGAGGGCCCAGGCCCAAGCGATCCACAGGGTGAACCCCTCGGCCACAATCACCCCGCCCAGCGCCAGCGGCCACCACGGCGGGTGGCCCGGCGTGAGAAAAGGTGCTGCCAACACCGCGAAAAACAACGCGACCTTCGGGTTCAACACGTTGCAGAAAAACCCCCGCCGCCAATACACCATGGCCTCGACGCGACTCGCAGCCACTGCCGAGGAAGCATAGTCGGGCACCGGCCGCCAGGCGGCACGCAACAATTGCAGCGCCAGCCAGCCCAGATAGATGGCTGCCGCGCCGCGCAGGCAGCGCGCCAGCGGCGAGGCACCGGCCAGCAAGAGCGACGCACCGCTCATTGCCACGCTCGCGTGCAGCAGCAAGCCACAGGCGATGCCGCAGGCGATCCAAGTACCGGCGCGGCCACCGCTCGCCAATGACGTCCGCGTCAATAACAGCATGTCCGGCCCCGGGCTGAACTGCCCCAGCACCACCACGCCGGCAAACACCGCCAACTCGACCATCCCGCTCACGATGCGGTGACGGGGGTTGCACGCTCCGCCACTAGTACCATCAGCCATGAAATCCGCTCTCGCATGGCCGGACCCTACCCCATTCCACCCGCCCGCCTCAACCCAAGAAATCAAACTCCGCGAGCTGCCCAAACCTTTTGACAAATCGGCCCCTTGTGCCTAAGGTGCGCCGCGTTGGCGCGCCCCCCCCCAAGACGCGGCCCGTTGCCGACAACGTCTTCATTCTGTCTTCTGTCTTCTTCCCGATAACTGATAACCGATAACCTTCCCTCATGACCACCCTCCACACGTTCACCACCGGCTCCGGCACCGAAGGCAAGTTTCACTCGCTGCCCGCCCTCGCCGAACAGGGGTATCCGCACCTGGCACGGCTGCCGATTTCCATCCGCATCGTGCTCGAATCGCTCCTGCGCAACGCCGACGGCCTCAAAGTCACCGCCGCCGACGTCGCCAACCTCGCCAATTACAACGCCAAGGCCCCCGGCGATTTTGAAATCCCCTTCGTCGTCGCCCGCATCGTGTTGCAGGACTTCACCGGCGTGCCCTTGCTCGTCGATCTGGCCGCCATGCGCTCCGCCGTCAATGCCATGGGCAAGGACGCCAAAATGATCGAACCGCTCGTCCCCGTCGATCTCGTCGTCGATCATTCCGTGCAAGTGGACTACGCCGGCACCGGCGACGCGCTGGCCCGCAACCTCGATCTGGAATTCCACCGCAACCGCGAGCGCTACGAATTTCTCAAATGGGGCGAGCAAGCCTTCGACACCTTCAAAGTGGTGCCCCCCGGCATCGGCATCGTCCATCAGGTCAACCTCGAAGACCTCGCCAAGTGCGTCTTGGAAAAAGACGGCGTTTTCTATCCGGACACCCTGGTCGGCACCGACTCCCACACCACCATGATCAACGGCCTCGGCGTCGTCGGCTGGGGCGTCGGCGGCATCGAGGCGGAAGCCGGCATGCTCGGCCAGCCCGTCACCTTCCTCGTCCCCGAGGTGGTCGGCGTCTACCTCACCGGCGAACTGGCCACCGGCGTCACTGCCACCGACCTGGTCCTGTGCGCCACCGAATTGCTGCGCAAAACCAAGGTGGTGGGCAAATTCGTCGAGTTCTACGGCCCCGGTGCCCGCGCGCTGTCGTTGCCGGACCGCGCCACGCTGGCCAACATGGCACCGGAATACGGTGCGACGATGGGGTTTTTCGGCATCGACGAAATCACCACCGGCTACCTCGAAAGCACCGGCCGCAGCCCGCAACTGTGCCAAACCGTCACCAACTACTATCAGGCCCAACAACTCTGGGGCATCCCCGCCGAGCGCGACGCCCTGGATTTCAGCCAAATCGTCGATCTCGACATCTCCACCGTCAAACCCTGCGTCGCCGGCCCCAAACGGCCCCAGGACCGCATCGAAATCGACTCGCTCAAAGCCACCTGGGCCAAACTGCTCAGCGCCCCGGCCCCCGATGGCTATAACAAACAAGCCGGCCCCGGCAGCGGCGCGCAGCTCGAGCTGCCGGCGTCCATCGACGACATCCCCGACGTGGCCCCGGACCTCGGCCATGCGTTCGGCGCCGAAGTCGGCGTCACCGCCCAAGCCAACGACGAGCCGACCTATCCACTGTGGGAAGTCCGCGTCGATAGCAAGGCCGGGGTCATCGACACCATCAGCCATGGCTCGGTGCTGATCGCCGCCATCACCAGTTGCACCAACACCTCCAACCCCAGCGTCATGCTCGCCGCCGGCCTGCTGGCGCAAAAGGCCAACGCCCGCGGCCTCACCGTCAAGCCGTCGGTCAAAACCTCCCTCGGGCCGGGCTCCCGCGTCGTCACCGATTACCTCAACAAAACCGGCCTGCAGGCCGAACTCGACAAGCTCGGCTTCCAAACCGTCGGCTACGGCTGCACCACCTGCATCGGCAACTCCGGCCCGCTGGACGCCGGCATCGAGGACGTGGTCAAAGCCGAAGACATCATCGCCGCCTCGGTGCTCTCCGGCAACCGCAACTTCGAGGCCCGCGTCCACCAATCCGTCAAGGCAAACTTCCTCATGTCGCCACCGCTGGTGGTCGCTTTCGCCCTCGCCGGCACCGTCGATATCGACCTGGCCAGCGAGCCGCTCGGCTACGGCAGCGACGGGCATCCTGTCTATCTGGCAGACATCTGGCCGAGCGCCGAAGAAGTGCAGGCTGCGATGAATGCCTCGCTCAAGCCAGCCGTCTTCCAGCAACTCTACACCGGCTTCGCCGATCAAAACCCGAAGTGGAACTCGATCAAGTCCGCCGCCGGCAACGTCTATCAATGGGACCGGCTCTCCACCTACATCCAGGAACCACCCTTTTTCGACGGTTTCTCCCCCACCCCGCGTGACATCATCGAAATCCATGGCGCCCGCCCGCTGGGCATCTTCGGCGATTCAGTCACCACCGACCACATCTCCCCCGCCGGTGCCATCAAAAAGGACAGCCCCGCCGGCCGCCACCTCAGCGAAAAAGGCGTCGAGGTTGCCGACTTCAATTCGTACGGCTCCCGCCGTGGCAACGACCGGATCATGACCCGCGGCACCTTCGCCAACGTCCGCATCAAAAACCTCATGGTCCCCGGCAGCGAAGGCGGGGTCACCCAAATCAACGGCCAAACCCAGGCGATCTACGACGCGGCCGCCATCTATCAAGCAGCCGCCACCCCCACCATCATCATCGGCGGCGAGGACTACGGCATGGGCTCCAGCCGCGACTGGGCCGCCAAGGGCACCAGCTTGTTAGGGGTGAAGGCCGTCATCACCAAGTCGTTCGAGCGCATCCACCGCTCCAACCTCGTCGGCATGGGCGTGCTGCCCTGCAACTTCGTCGACAAAGCCGACTACGACAAGGTCAAGGGCCTTGCCGATGCCAGCTTCGACCTCATCGGCATTTCCAACGACCTCAAACCCGGCCAGCACGCCACCCTCCGCGTTCATCCGACCGGCGGTGCAGGCGCGTTCGACGTCCCGGTCATCGTGCGCATCGACACGCCCGTGGAGATCGACTACTACCGGGCCGGCGGCATCCTGCCCTACGTGCTGGCGCAGATCCTGGCCTAAACAGCGCCCCTCACAACACATCCCGGCTGATATAACAGCCGGGCTTGGTGGTCCGCGCCACGCCGATTTTCACACCGGCCTCCAACGACGTATTGACGCCGGTTCTCACTCCGTCGCCGAGCACCGCACCGTACTTGACGCGGCCCGTATCGACCGCCTGGCCGTGGATCATCGAGACATGATTGCGACCGTCGTGGCGGTGGTTTTCGGTGCAGGTGCCGGCCCCCAAAGTGACATAGGCACCGATGATCGAGTCTGCGACATAGCATTGGCGCGACACGTAGGTATTGTTATAAATGATCGAGTTTTTCACCTCGGCACCGTTGCCGACAAAGCAATTCGGACCGATTGAGGTGGCACCGCGGATGTAGGCATTGGGCCCGATGTGGCTATTAGGACCGATCAGCACCGGCCCGTTGATAACGGTGCCGGGATGAATGACCGAACCTTTGCCGAGCCGGACACAGCCGCTGAGGGTGGCCAGCGGGCTGACCTCGCCCAGCAGCGCGGTCTCATCCATCATGGCCAGCACTTCCTCGTTCATGCGCAGCAAGTCCCACGGGTAAACCACCGGGAAACAATCCGCGTCGGTGACAATGCGGTCGACGCATTCCTCGGGGTGCTCGCTGCCCTTCCAAGCCAAGAGCTGGCCCTCACTGTTGCAGAGGCGCGCGGAGTTCGGGTTGCGGGCCAGCAGCAGCATGGCTCCCAGCTCGATCCAATTATCCAGCGGCACGCGAATGGTGCGTGGGCAGGCATCGGCCGGCTCAACCAACTGGAATCCGGCCCGCGTCAACTCGGTGGCCAGCAAATCGCGCATCGGAAGGTTGGCGATCAGGCAAGCTCCCAACTCACGATTCGAGGTGATCGGAGCGCACAGCGCGGGGTTTCGCGGCGGTAGCAAGGTGGCTTGCATGGCTATAGTGAATACATCACAGAATGCCGATTGTTGCGCGTTTTATTTGCGATTTTCCAATAATATCCGGATCTGCCGCCCGCCGCATGTTTCACCGTCGATTCTCTCGATCGCGCTGCGGCCGTGGATGGCGGCCTGCAGCCGCTTGGGTGCGGTGCGGCACAGCGCTTGGTCCGCGGGTGCCAACTCGGCGGTGAGTACGAACCCGTCACCGGCCGCCACCACGGCATAGCGGTAATGCAACACCGCCACCGCCAGAAACGGATCGAAGAGGTCGTGCAGCACGCGTTTGCCGCCATGCCAGAACGGTGCCGCCGCCACCACCTCATGCCAGACCACGCCGGGCTCGGCCAGGCAGGGCACCCGGGCCAACAAAATGGCGAGCATAGCGAGCACCCCGGAGGAGCCGCCTTCGAAGGGGTCGGCGTAGAGCACGCCCTCGGCCAGAAACAGCGACAGGCGTTCGCGTCGGAGGGACGACTCCAAGCGGTAACGCCCGGTCTCATCGAAGTCCACCACCACTTCCTCGCTGGCACCGCCATTCTTGAACACATAAGTGCCCGGCAACCAACCACTGAAACAGCCGTAAAGGGCGGCCGATGGCACCGCAGGCCGCACCAGCGCGCCTTGCTTGGGCACGCCGGACAAGCGGTAGGTTTCCTCGCCGCCGGCCGCATCGCGCTCAATGAAATGCTTCAGCACGAAGGGCAGCGTGGCAGCTCCGGGCTGTGGGCCGGCCTGCACATGCACATGCAGGTGCGGCACCGGTGAGCGGCCCGAATTGCCGCAATTCCCCAGATATGCCCCCTCCCGCACGCGGTGCCCGACCGTCACCGCCACCGAGCCCTGGAGAAAATGCGCCAGCATCACATGAAAGCCCGGATCGGCCCGCACGATGACGTGGTTGCCCCAATTGGCCTCGGGGTTGTTGTGTCCCACCGGGTTGTCCGGCACATGATTTTCCACCGCCACCACCAGCCCCGCCACCGGACAATACACCGGCGTTTCAAAGATCCGGTAGTCGCGCAAGTCCCCGCTGTCCGCATTCCACGATCCCGCCCCGCCCGGCACCTCGAAATCCAACGCGTGGCGCCACAACCCCCGATGCGTCAGCGGCCCGTCAAACCCTTGCGTCACCACCCGCTCGCCCACCCCCGGCAAACACACCGCCGCTTGGTAAAAATCCGGAAACCGCAGCGCTGCAATCTGCACCAAGCGCACGCTCGCCTCCGGTTGCAGCGTCGTCCATGGCGAGGCAATCAATCCGGCCGGCCGCGGCAACAAGCGCAGCGCCGCCATCGCCCCCAGCACCACCAGATTGTACGGCATGGCCCCGGGACCCAGCCCGAAACACCCCAGCCAAACACTCAGCGCCACCGCCACCAGCGCGGTCAGGCCAGCTCCGGCCACCGCCAACAACAAGCTCGCCCGGTTCGGCACTTGATAGCCAGCCCCCAGCGCCACCCCGGCTAACAGAAAATCATACCCGCACCAGGCGGTGCCCGCCGCGCCCAGCGGCAGGCCTAACATATACAATGTCGCCGCTCCGGCCACGTAGCCGAGCGTGGCCATCAGCGCGCCCAGCGGCGAACTCAACACCAACGCCACATACACCAAGATCCCGGTAGCGGCGGACGCTTGAAACACCATCGCCGCAAACGCCTGGAAAAATCCCCGCAGCACATCCGGCATCGCTAACAAGTCGGCCGGGCCCACCGCCGCGGTGGCCACCGCCAGCCCCTGCCCACCTGAACCCACGCCGGTGAAATGCAACAAGCACACCACGATGACCGCCGGCAAACTCTGCACCGAGAGACCGACCCGCGAGCCGATCCAGCCCTGCATGCCGACAGTCAACAGCAGCGAACACACCACCGCCGCCGCCCATAACATCACAATCACCGTCGACGACCAGCCGCTCAGACGCCCGGCCAACACCATCGCACTGCACGCCAACAACGGGTTGAACAACGCAAAACCGGTCCGGATCCAACCCCGGTCCACTTGCAAAATCCATGCCAGGCACGCCGCCGCCACCACCCCGGCCAAGCCGGCCACGCCCACCCACGGGACTAACAAGCTCAGTCCGAGCATTGCCCACCCGAAGCGCACGTCGGTGGAGTAGAAGATGATCGCGTAGGTGCGCGGCAGCGCGGCGAGGATCGAGCGCGGCAGGGATTTTTCATCCGCCAAGCGGTGGATGCCTTGGGGAAATGGTATCATGGATCAAGCCGGCCGCCGGCCGCGGTTGATTGGCGGGTTGATGCCAGATAGTCCGGCATGTGTTCGGGCCCCTGCACATCTTCGAGCACTTCGCGACGCCGGATCAAGTGAACCCGGCGCTCCGGATCGATCATGACCACCGCCGGCCGATAGGCAATGAATTGCATCGATTGGGTGATGTTATAGGCACCCACCGGATGCATCACCACCGCATCCCCTGCTTTGAGGACCGGCAATGCCGCCTCCTCACGGATGACGTCAATATTCATGCACAAGCAACCGTACACCGTGGTCGGCTGCATCCCCGCCGCGGTCATCGCCGGCGACGTCCCAGCCGGATAGATCGACGGCTGATACCATGCCGTGGTGTATAGAATGTTGATGCCGGCATCCAGCACCACCGCATTGCGGCGCGAACTCACCGTTGCCGTCGCCACCCCGCCTTTGCCATAGGCCGCCAGCGCCGCAGTGGCGTCATGCATCCGGCGTTGTTTCACCGCCACCACACTCGACACCAGATAGCCCGCCTCATCAACCAGAGCCCGGCCGGTTTCCAAATACAATTTCGGCAGTTTGCTGGCGGCAGGCCAGAGTTGCTTGATGGTGCTGCAAATCGCGCCGGCGTAGTCGTCGAAACTCGGCGTCGCCTGCTCGGGAGGCAGGTATTGCCCGTGCAACCGGGCATGCGAGGCAAAGCCGCCGCCCAGATTGAGATATTCCACCAACCCGCCGCCCGCCGCCTCCGCGGCGAGGGCCAACTCGACCACCGCCTTGGCCGCAGTGGCATAGGCGCCGGAATCCAACATGAAGGTGCCGACGTGGCAATGAATCCCGCGGATCTTCAGCCGGGTGTTTTCCCGCGTCCAAGCCATCATCCGCAACGCCTCGCCGTCATCCGCGTTGAAGCCAAACTTCGACCACACCGCATGGGTGCCGGTATCCACATGCACGCGGATGCCGACCTCGATGGGGACCTGGAACTCCTCCGCCAAGCGCGCCAGGGCCACGATTTCATCGCGATTGTCCACCTGGATCATTGCGCCCTCGGCCACCGCCCGCCGCAATGACTCCACGCTCTTCCACGGCCCGTTGAAAATGATATCATGCCCCGGTATCCCGTTGTGGCGCGCTTTCTCGTATTCAAACCCGGACACCACCTCGGCAATCGAGCCTTCCTGGTGAAACACCCGGCAGATCGCATTCAGATAGTTCGTCTTGTACGACCACGCAAACGTCACATCCGGATAGACCGCCTCAAACGCCAGGCGCGCCGCACGGATTTTCTCCCGCAAGTTGCTCTCGGAAAACACAAACAACGGACTGCCATGCTCGGCGATGAGCCTGGCCACGGGCACTCCGTCGATCATATCCATGACGGGCACGCGCCCGAGCCGTTGCGGATTGGCGGTGGTTTGGGAAACCCGGCGGATCGTCGGGGCTACATAGGGTTGGGCATTCATGATTTGTTGGAGTGGGTTGTTAACTCGTGATTGGTGGAACTCGGCATGGCTTCCAGCAGGGCCGAAACCTGCCCCATGTCGCCGGTCACCTCGATTTGATGGCGCAGGAAAAACCGACCGGGGGGCGGCACCGGCAGCGGCCGCGAACTGCCGGTGAGCATCCACTCGACCCAGGCCGCGGGAAAATTCGTGCCTAACTGAGCGGGAAATCCGACCCATGCCGGAAACCGCGGATTGATCTCGATAAGCCGGTACTCGTCGTCCCGCTGATCGCGGATGAACTCCAACTCAAACGGCCCGGTCCAGCGCGTCTCCGCCATCAGCCGCCGAGTGAGTTCATCCAGACGCTGGTCGCGCACCACCACCGAGCCATTGCCTTTGCCCTTGTCGCTGACGATGAGCTTGCGCACCGCGCACGAGCCTAGCAAACCGCCCGCGCCGTCACCCAGTCCCATCACGTTGAACTCGGTGCCTGACAGCGGCTCCTGCACCAGCAATGGCGGCCCCCAATCCGCCAGAATCGCCGCGCCCGCCGCCGCCAGGGCCGCCGGATGATGCACCAACGTGGCATCGTACAACGGCCCCTTGAGAAATACCGGATAGCCCGCCGTCTCAGCATACTCCAGCGCCTCGCCGACGTCCCGCGCCACCGCGGTGCCGGGACTGGCCACCCCGCAACGCGCCGCCAAGTCCGGCAATTTCGCCTTGCCGCAACTCGCCAGCATGGCCGGATCCGGCAGCCGCACCCCGATCCCCAAGGCGGCCAGCTCCGCCGCAGCGTCCGCCAGCATCACGATTTCCGCGTCCAGCGTCGGTATGAACCAGTCAAACGGCGTCGCCGCCCGCACCTCCGCCAGCCGCGTTAGATATGCCGCCAGCCCGGCGGTCGGATAGGGCATCGCGTGACACGCGTCCGGGCCGTCCGCCGCGTACACGCCGCTTTCAAACGCGTTGTAAACCAAGCCCACGATGAAGGCATCCGGCCAGGCCTGGCGGATCGCCGCGGCAATCGACGCGCCGGGTTGCGGGTTATCGCCGCGGTGGAGGCCGCTCACTGCAATGCGGATGGGTTTCATAGCCAGCCGAGTTGTTTGAGGTCCCACAGGAAGGCGTCCATATCGCAGCGGACGGTGATCCGCTCGACGTCATGGGTGGCGACGAGGTCCGCCACCAGATCCTCGATGGTGGCCCCGCGCTGCAAGCCGCGCAGGCAGCGCAGCCCGGTGGCGCTCACTTGATAGCTCTCGCCGGTGTTCGGGTCGAACACGAAGCCGCGATCATTGAGCATCAGATCGCCCAGGCGGATTAAGTCGGTTTCCAGGGTCATTGTGTTGGTGTTGTTGAAATTAATGGTGGCGGCGCTTGTCTAACGGGTGGCCTCGAGCCCCTGCTTGGCATATTGATAGTCGGGATTGATGCTCACCAAGCGCCGGAACAGCAGTTTAGCCTCGGCTTTCTGCCCCTTGTAGAACGCCGACCACGCGGCTCCGCTGATGGCATCGGTATCTTCCGGATACAAGGCCATGACGCACTGATACCTGGCCTCCGCCTGATGGTGGTCCTTCGCCTGATACGCACCCCACGCCACCGCCATCAACGCCCGGTAGTTTGTCGGCTCCAACTGCAGCACCCCCTCGCCGGCACGCGCCGCCGCCGCCACATCCCCCTTGTCCTGGGCGACGGTCAGCAACCCGAGCCGCGGGCTCAGCGCGTTGCCCTTGAGCCGCGCCGCACTCAGGTAGTGGCGGCCCGCATCATCGTACTTTTTCTGGCCGTACGCCAGCCAACCCGCGCGCATCGACGCCAGGTAGGCATCGCCCCCGTTTTTGGCGTAAGCGGCAGCCTTGGCCAGCGCCGCCTCGGTCTCACCATTTTTCTCGTCGCTCAGCGACGCCTGCCACAGCGTGCCTAACGTCTCTTCCTTGGACTTGTGTTCGGCTTGATCGGCGGTGCCCGCCGCCAGCGCGATGACCGGCAGCAACAATAAAAGGATTCGTTTCATGGTGGGGTGGGTTGAAGTTCGGCTGTAATCTGCTCCCGCATTGTTAAGCCGGTATGTCAGCCAAGCGGAAAATTGTTAAGATTTGGTAAGCACCGCTGTAGTTGCAGAGACCTGAGATTGAAGGAAAAGTTGTTCCCTCTGTTCACTTCAGGTCTCAGGTTTCCGGTCTCAGGTTTCTCTTCTCCCCCCCCGATACAAGCCACGGCTGACAATCCACTCGGCCACCGCCGGCTCCAGCCAGGGATGGGCGGATTGTCCGCTGGCAAATGCCTCGCGAATGGCCGTGGCCGCCGCCGGATGACTGCCGGCCAGAGCGTGCATCACATAGCCCGCCCGCGGCAGCGGCGGCTGACCGCGGGAAAAAACGATGAATTCAACGCAGGCCGCGAGCCGCTCGGGATACTGCCACTGTGGCAAGGCGTCCCACTGGTCGCCTCCCACAATCCAGAACAAACGCGCGGCGGGAAACCTCGCCCGCATCGCCTCCGCGGTGGCGTAGGAGAACGACGGTTCCTCACTCCGCAGCTCGCAGTCATCGACCACCGCCCATGGCAAATCCGCCGTCGCCCGCCGCAGCATTTCCAAGCGCTCCGCCGCCGCCGCCGGCTCCCGCCCCAACTTGTGCGGCGAAATCCGGCAAGGCACAAACCGGACTTCGTCCAAGTCGAGCGCCTGGCGGGCCAATTCCGCCAAATGCACATGCCCGCGGTGGACCGGATCAAAGGTCCCGCCAAACAACGCGATGTTTCGGGGGTCAGACATGATGGCTGCTTACAAACTGCGGCTCCATCCCTGCCCGATGCCCGGCCGCCGGTCAAGGGTGAACAGGCAACCCCTGACATGCCCCCCGAAGGACTGTGGATTCCCGCTTTCAAAATCGCCTGGACAGGTCTAGAGTCCCGCCACCTATGACCCGACTTGCGCTCATATTCGCCCTGGCCGTCGGCCTCTGCGCCGCCGCCGACGAGGCCATCCCGCCGGAATCACCCACCCCCGCAGCGGTGGAAGACAGCGCTGCGACCATCGCCGATGACGGCGCACGGGTGGCGGTCCTGGGTTACCATGATTTGTCGGAAAACGAGACGGAAACGGCCATGCGCATGCACACCTCGAAGTTCCGCAAGCAAATGGCCGTGCTGCGCCAACTCGGCATCACCGTCATCACTCTGGAGGACTTCCTGGCCTGGAAACGCGGGGCCAAATCCATTCCGGAAAAATCCGTGCTGCTCACCTTCGATGACGGCTGGAAATCCGTGTACACCGACGCCCTGCCCATCCTCAAGGAGTTTGGCTACCCCTTCACTCTTTACCTTTACAAAAATTACATCGATGGCGGCAAGAAGGCCCTCACCACCACCATGATCAACGAGCTTCTCCAACAGGGCGGCTCGCTCGGCAGCCACTCGGTGAGCCATCCCTATCCGGCCGTCATCAAGTCCCACCGCAAAAAAGGCGAACACGACTTCGACGCGTTTCTGCGCAAGGAATTCGGCGAGTCCAAGCGCTTCATCGAGTCAAAGTTTCCGGTCAAGGTCACCACCTATGCCTATCCTGGTGGCTTCATCACCGAGGAAATGTTGCCCATCGCCGATGAATTCGGCTACACCGCGCTGTTTACCGTGATCCCGGGAAAAGTCAAACGCCCCACTCCCGACCACCGCCTGCCCCGCTACATGATCTTCGGCAACAATGATAAGATTTTCGAACTCGCCACCTCGTTCCGCGAGTCCCAGACCGCCGCGGCTGCCTCCGGCGTGAGCCTCGGCGCGCTGGTCGAGACCACGCCTTATCCGGTCACCCCGGAGGCCGGCGCGATCATCAATTCGCGCCTGCCACTCATCTCCGCCAGCCTCGCCGGCCTCACTGACGTCGACCCGAAATCGCTGGTGATGAAAGTCTCCGGCTTCGGCGAGGTGCCCGCCAAGTTCGATCCCGCCACCCAAATCCTCTCCTGGCAGGTCTCCCGCCGCCTCCGCCAACCCACCTGCCAAATCGCCGTCTCGTGGTTGGACGCCAAAGGCAAGGCCCCCGATACTCCCCTCCGCTGGTCGTTCCAAATCGACCGCGATGCCGCCTATCTACCAGAATGAAGAAGACTCAAGACCGCTGCGCTCCAAGACTCAAGACCGCTGCGCTCCAAGACAAGACAAAGAAGAGCCACCAGACCGCGGATGGCACCTCTTATTCCAGTCTTCTGTCTTCTCCTCTTCTGTCTTCGCCCAATAACTTCTAACCAATAACCGATACCTCTTCCCCCATGTTCTCCTCCCTCGCCGACAGTCTCGACAAAACCTTCCGCAACCTGCGCGGAGTGGGCCGCATCTCCGAAAAAAACATCGCCGACGCCTTGCGCGACATCCGCATCGCCCTGCTTGAGGCCGACGTCGAATTTTCCGTCGCCAAAGACTTCATCGCCAAGGTCCAGGAAAAAGCCGTCGGCGAGGATGTCCTCAAGTCGATCAAACCCGGCGAGCAAATCGTCAAAATCTTCCACGACGAACTCGCCGTACTGCTCGGCGGCGACCAAGCCCCGTTGGACCTCAACCCGCCCGCCCGCATCCTCATTTGCGGCCTCAACGGCGCCGGCAAGACCACCACCTCTGCCAAACTCGCCAAGCGCCTCCAAAAGGAAGGCCGCCGCCCGCTGCTCATCGCCTGCGACCTCTACCGGCCCGCCGCCATCGACCAACTCGCCGCCCTCGCCAAACAAATCGATGTGCCCTGCTACACCCCGGCCGCCACCGAAACCGATGTGGTCAAGGTCGCCAAGGAGGCCCTGGTATGGGCCGAGGCGCAACACGGGACCGTCCTGATTTTTGATACTGCGGGCCGCCAGGAAATCGATGAGCGGCTCATCGCCGAGCTCAAGCGCCTCAATGATTTCCTCAATCCCAAGGAAACCCTCCTCGTCGTCGATTCCGCCACCGGCCAGCAAGCCGTCTCCGTCGCCAAACACTTCGACGACGCCGTCGGCATCACCGGCATCATCCTGACCAAATTGGACGGCGACGCCCGCGGCGGCGCCGCCCTCTCGATGCGCGCGGTCACCGGCAAACCGATCAAGTTCGCCGGCGAAGGCGAAAAACTCGACCAACTCTTCGAGTTCCACCCGCAGCGCATGGCCGACCGCATCCTCGGCATGGGCGACATCGTCTCAATGGTCGAGCAAGTCGCCGACAAATTCAGCGAAGCCGACGCCATGCACTCGATGAAGCGCATCCAGGCCGGCAAGTTCGACTTCACCGACTTTTTGGATCAAATGCGCATGATCCAGAAGTTGGGGCCGCTGGAAGGCCTGCTCGGACTGATGCCCGGCTTCAGTAAAATCAAAAAACAACTGCCCAAGGGGGCATTGGACACCAAGCGGCTCAAATCCACCGAAGCCATCGTGCTATCCATGACCCTGGACGAACGCCGCCGCCCGGAAATCATCAAGGGCTCGCGCCGCCAACGCATCGCCGCCGGCTCCGGCACCTCCCTGATGGCCGTCAACCAGCTCATCAAGCAATTCAGCGAAATGCGCAAAATGATGAAATCCCCCGGCAAAATGAAAGACATGATGCGCCAAATGGGCGGCCAAGGCGGTCTCAAGGACATGATGAAAGGCCTCGGCGGCAAGATGCCGTTCTAACTACCACCCCTTGCCCGACCCACTCTACATCTGCGGCCCCACCGCATCCGGCAAATCCGCCCTTGCGCTGGAGATGGCCACCAAGCTCGACGGCGAAATCGTCAACGCCGACGCATTCCAACTCTACCGCGGACTCGAACTCATCAGCGCCGCACCCGCTGCCGCCGAACTGGCCCAGGTCCCGCACCACCTCTACGGCGTGCTGGACCCATCCACCGCCGCCGATGCCGGCAGCTATCTGCGACTGGCCCGGCCCGTCATTGCCGACATCCAAGCCCGCGGTAAAACCCCTATTGTCACCGGCGGATCCGGCCTCTATCTGAAATTCCTGACCCACGGCCCAGCCCCCCTGCCCACCCCTGATGCCGCGCTGCGCGCGCAACTCGACGCCCGCCCGCTGGCCGAACTGGTCGCCGAACTCGAATTGTTGGACCCGGTGGAGGCCGCCCGCACCGCCCTCAAAAACCGCCGCTTCGTCTCCCGCGCCTTGGAAATCTGCCTCCTCAGCGGCCACCAGGCGTCCGCCCTGCGCGACCGCTGGGAGGCCCAAACCGCCAGCCTGGCCGGCCAACTGCGTGGCTGCGTCATCCACCGCAGCCGCCCCGACCTCCACGCCCGCATCGCCCTCCGCACCCGCGCCATGCTCGATGGAGGAGCCATCGAGGAAGTGGCCGCCCTCACCCACGCGTCGGCCAACTGCGCCAAGGCGATTGGCGTGCCGGAGATCCGGGCCATGTTAGCCGGGGAGATCGATCGCGCCACCTGCGAGGAGCGCATCAACGCCGCCACCCGCCAATACGCCAAGCGCCAGGAATCCTGGTTCCGCCGCGAACTCTGGCTGGAGCCTGTCCCCAAGTAGTTGCGGCTTCCTGCCGCAAGGCTGCGGTTTCTGCTTGAGAATCCACGGAGCCCGGCCCAATATCGCGCCATGTCAACCATTTCCGCGCAGCTCCAGGAAGACCTCAAATCCGCGATGCGGGCCAAGGACGTCGTCGCCCTCAACGCCCTGCGCGCCTTGAAAACCGCGCTCACCAATGCCGCCATCGAAAAAGGCGGACTCGGCACCGCCCTCGACCCCGCCGAAGCCGTCGCAGTCGTTAGAAAACAGGTCAAGCAACGGCACGATTCGCTGGTGCAATACGCCGCCAACGAGCGCCCCGAGCTGGCCGCCGTCGAGCAGGCGGAGATCACCGTGTTGGAGCGCTACCTGCCCGCCGCGCTCAGCGCCGAGGAACTCGACGAACTCATTGCCGCGGCCATCGCCGAAACCGGTGCCACCTCCAAGGCCGACCTCGGCAAGGTCATCAAGCTGGCCCAAGACAAAGCCGCCGGCCGCGCCGATGGCAAGACCCTCTCCCAAGCCGTGATCAAGCGCCTGGCGTGAGTCTGGCGTTGCGGAACTCTGCGAGCGTCGAGATGTGGGCTGTGGGCGCATCCCTGCCCAGGGATGCCTGCCCACCGCAGGCTCAAGAATATTCCAATATCGTTGAAAAAACTTGATGCAAGCGGGTGATGCGTTAATTTTATGCGTTATGAAGACATTCTCGATCATGGAGGCCCAGCACAACCTGGCACTGGTGCTGCGGGAGGTTGCTGCCGGCCACGAGGTGGGGATCACGCGACACAAAAAACTCGTGGCGCGCTTGTTGCCACCCGCAGTGCCGGCGGCGATCGAGTTGCCGGATTTCGTGGCACGCGCCCGCAACGTCTGGCATGCCGGGTGGAGCGGAACGGGCTCCAACGAACTGCTGGAAGAAACGCGCGGCAGCCGATGAATGGATACTACGATACGGGGCTGCTGCTCAAGCTCTATACCGCTGAGCCGGAATCGCCAGCGGTGCAGGCATTTGTCCACCACCGGGGGCAAGCCCTCCAGATCACCGAACTCCATCATGCCGAGTGCGCCTCGGCCTTGCGCCTCAAACAGTTTCGAGGGGAATGCACCGCCACCGAGGCCACCGCCACCTTGAAGCTGCTGGAGGACGACCTCCGGGCCGGGGTACTGCGAATGGTGGCGGTGGAGTGGAACCAGGTTTGGAAGCAATGCCGTTGCCTCGCGGAGGCTCACGCCGCCCTAACCGGCTGCCGGACCTTGGACGCTCTCCATGTCGCCAGTGCGCTGGTGCTCGGTGCCCGCGAATTCATCTCTTCCGACCATCGCCAGTCCGCATGCGCCATCAGGGCCGGGTTGTCGGTGACCGATCCCACCCGCGCAGTGCGGTGACAACCAAAGGCCCCCCCCCCATAGCCATGCGAGCCGACCAGCGTGCTGGGCACCATGGGCCGCTCGCCAGCGGCTTGCTGCTGGGCACCCGCCGCCGCAAGGGCGCGGCGTGAGCCTCAAAGATCCAGCTCGCGCAGTTTCACGAGGCCGCAAATTCAAAGGTTTCCCTAATTGTCGAGGCCTCATGGCGCGGCCTTTTCCGGGATTGTTCCCGCTGATAGTCAAGGACCAACTCCGTTGCATCAATGAGGTTGGTTTTCGCCTCTGCAAGGGTTTCTCCTTCCGAGAAGACATCGGGTAACTCTTCAAAGGTGGCGAGGTAGCCGCCCTCCGCTGCAGGCTCGTAGGTGGCAGTGAGCTTGAGATGAATAGGCATGGTACTCATGGCAAGCAAACCCTCGCCGATGACCAGTGGTTTTGCCAGCTCGAATGCACAGGGCTTTGTCACCCCGAAAAGTCACACGTCACAGGGGCATGGACGATTTCCCTGTCCCCATATCCATGTGACTTACTTATTGCACGGGCTCACCACTCGCAGAGGGATTCCAGGTGGCTGGCCGAGCCATCGCGCAGCCAGCCATCGAGTTGGGCCTGATCCTTGAGTTGCTGGCCGCGGGCGCGCGGCACGGCAATGTAGCGGGTGGCCAGGTCGGGGTGGCTGCTCATGTCCACCCAGAGTTTTTCGAACTGGCAGACGGGAAAAACGTCCTCCTGGCCGTGGCCCCAGCGCTTCTTGACCTCCTTGAGGGTGATGTAGGTGGGCATCCGCGCCGCCACTGCGCGGATCGCCTGGTTGACCTTGTCCGGGTTTGTCAGATCGGCGCGGCTCAGCTTGAAGGTGGCGAGGAGTTGGTCGATGTGAATCCAGCAGGTGTTGGAATTGTAGTAGGAAAGATTGAACTCGTCCTGCTCGCGGGGCATGGCCAGGCCCTCGACCAGGCGCAGCCGCCCGTCGACACGGGCGAGGCCGCCGCCGCGGTCCTCCAGGCGGCGGGTAATGACTTCGAAGGTGAGCCCGGCGCCGCTGGCGAGGTGCTGACCTAGCAAGGATGGATCGACCGTCATGCCGACCGTGTCGATGTTATGCATGACGAGGTGCTGCAATTGCGGGCGCTCCTCCAGCAGGCGGAGCAAGGTTCCATTGCGCAGGAGGTTGGGAATTTCGTACCAATGGCCGACGGGGTGGAGGCACTGGGCGGCGAGGTTGGCGGTGTAGTCGCCGGCCTCGCCGTTGGACTCGGCCCATTGCAGCAGCGCGCTGCGCAGGCTGTCGCGCACTTTCTGCTGTTGGACGTCGAGCATTTGCTGGGGCATTTCCTCCCACGCGAAACGCAGGTCGCGCACGGTCGGGATCAGGCGCAGGCCGATCGAGCGGCCGACCGACAGGTGCAGCGGGCCGCGGTAGCCGTAGTTGTGATGGGCAGCCAGGAACCGCTCGGTGGCGGCATGCGAGAAGTAGCTGGTGGTGAACACGTGCGGCAGCGGGGTGCCGGCGAGGCGGTTGATCAGGCGGCTCTTGGCCAGATGGGTCTCGATGAACGAGCGGTGGCGGCCGCCCAATTTGCAGAACGGGTGCAGGGCCTTGACCACACCGGCACCCTGGGTCCAGCGCGAACCGGCACCGGCGGCAAGGGTGACGACGGCCACCTCGCCGGCGCGCAGGGCGTTGAGTCCGAGTTCGCGCAGGTGGGCGGGCAGGGCGGCCGGGGTGGTGGCGTCAAACAGATCATTTTCCTGCACGTCGGAGATGACGGCATTGGCGGGCAGGCGGTTTTGGGCGAGGCCGATGCGGCCGGCTTTCAAGTCCTGGCGGATCTGCTCGTGGGTTTCTCGGTCGAAGCCGAATTGGTCGAGCAGGTGGGCCAGCGATTCGTCGGTGGAGGCATCGGCGTGGTGGTGGGGCAGGATGGAATCAAACAGGGCGTCCACCGTGCCGCTGAGCAGCGGATGGCTGCGGCAGGCGGCTGCGAAGTGGTTGAGCTCGGTCAAATGGTGGGCCGCCATCTGGTTGCGGGGCAGCCGCAGCAGCGGCGGGATGCTCAGATTGTAATAGCCCGCCGGCATCAACGCGTCGGCACCCACCAACAGGTCCGACCAGGTGCCGCGTTCGTTGATGGCAAAATCGTAAACCACCGGTGCCATGGCAAACGGCAGGGCGGACTCCAAGGTGCGCTTGGTTTCCGTCATGATATCTAACAACCTCTGCCGACCCTCGTGCATGCGGTGGGGGGCGAAGATGAACCCCATGCCGCCACCTGCCATGCCGCCAAGCATCCAGAAACCCCAGAAATCGGCACCGAACTCGGCCCGTACTTTTTCGATCAAGGTCTCGGTGTAGAGGTTGCTGGCCCAGGGAATGATCGTCTGGATCGGTTGCTGGAAATTCTCGGTGGTGGCCGCTCCGAGCGCCTGCACGTCGCCGCTCTTGAGCGCCGCGAGAATGCGCTCGAGGATGCCGTGGGTCTGCTGCCGCGCCTGCCATTCCTGCCCGCTGCGGAGCAGGTACTTTTCGGTGACCATTTCCAATATCGGGCCGACGTTTTGGGCCATGCCGCCGTGGACGAGGACGAGCGAATCCTGCAATTGCTGGCGGGCCGTCGCCGGGACCGCGGTGAGATCCAGCAACCGGTGGCCGGGCATGAGGCGGCCGCGGCTGATGCCAAACTCCGGATCGCCGTCGCCGGCCAACGCCCCTTCGATGAGCTTGATGCCCGGCCATACGCCACCGGAATCCTGCCAACCACCGCCCGAGCCGCCCAGCCACTCGCCTAACAAGGCACGGGCGAGCACGATGCGCCGCTCGTTTTCCGCCAGCGGGCCGGTGAGCGAGCGGGCCTGGTTGGTGGCGCGCATGCAGGCGGCGATGAGGGCGGCGAGCAGATTGGTGGACACCGCCAGGCGCGAGCCCTTGGGGATGTTGTTGACGTTGCTGACCAGTTCGATGCCGCGGCCGGGACCCACCACTTGCGCCAGCAGGTCCGCCAGGCTCTGGCCGGACCCCTCGATGCCGGGTGGCACCAGCCCGCTGGCAATTACCGCCGCCTTGAGCAATCCCAGGTAGTCCTTGGCAAAATCAAACACCTCGTTGAGACTGGAAATTTCCGCCACGCAGCCAAGGTCCACGCTGGTCAGTCGCAACACCGGCTCGTCGATGACCCGGAAACTCGCCTCAACCGGCGGCCTCGGCGCGGCACCACTGCCGTGAATCGCCAAATCAATCGACACATTGAGCACCTTCGCCCCCTCGGGATAGTCCATCCCCAGGAAAAAGATGTCGCTCCACCCGCAGTGCGTCAGGTCCATGCGCACCGGCGTGCGCTCCCGCAAAATCGGATAGGTACCGGTCGCCGGATCCCGCTCCAGCAACTCCGGCCGGATTCGCAGCGGATGGTCGGCCGGATGACCCATGCGGAACATCCATTGATTGCCGCGCACGCTGCGCACGCTGCGGCGGACCTGGTCGGCCAGCGTTTGAAATGCCAGCCGGTGATAGGCGGCGGCCAAAGCGCTTGAAATGGCGTCGGACGGGCCCGCGGCCTGCTGGGCCGTCAGAAAAACCTCGATGGCCTCCTCGAAGCGGCGCTGCAGCAGGTGTTCATAGCCGTGGAAGGGGATGGCGCCGGGCGCAGTGGTTTGCGCGGCGAGCCGGGCCGGCAGGTGGAAGCGGTGGATCGCGTGCAGAAACAACAGGGCCCGCACCCTCGCGTACAGATTGTCGCTGGCACGGCGGAACCCATCCAGCGCGGCGGCCTCCGCCAGCAGTTCGGCCGCAGTCAGCCCCGCGCAGAGCGCGTCTAACGACTGGTCGCGGGTGGCGGCATCCGGCGAGGTGATGAGCGGAATGAGGCGTGACATGTGCGGGTGGCCTCAGGCTTGGGATTGGGCGAGCAATTCGACGATCTGGGTGAGCACCTCATCGCGGTCCTTGCCGCTTAGGGCCAGGGCGAGTTGGGCGTTGAGCAGGCCGTAGCGCTGGCCGATGTCATGGCGCAAGCCTTTGAGCTCGTGGGCGAGGTAGCGTTCGCAGTGGACCAACTCGGCCAGGGCGCCGGACAGGTCGGTGTTGCCGGTGACGGCGGGGTCGGCGAGCTGGCGGGCGAGAATGCCCATGATCGCCGGAGTGAGCACATGCAGCCCGAAAAAACACAGATAGCGGCCCGCCCGCAAGCCGGGGACCACCAGTCGTTGCTCCGCCTCGGTGGGGGTGGGCTTCTCAATCACCGCATCCACATCGTACAGGCGCTCGCGCCCCGCCACGCGGTGGCCGCCAACGCAGCCGTAGTGGGGCAACATCCGCTCATGGGTGGCCTGCACGGCCGACACCGCGCACTTTTCACTGCGGGCGGTCTCGATGAGCTGCTGGGCGCAGGATTGGCCGGTTTGGCTGATGTGGAGGTGGTCGCCGGTCATCAACAAAAACGCGTCGCTGCCAGTAAACTCCGCGGCGCAATGCACCGCGTGTCCGTAGCCCAGGGGTTCGGGCTGCACGATGAAATGCATCCGCCGAGCGTGCAGCCCGGCATTGGCAACGTAGGATTTTTCCGTCCCCGGGCTGATGATCACGGCGATTTCCTCGATGCCAGCGCTGGTGATTTCCTCGGCCAGGATGGCCAGGGCGGACTTGGCAACCCCGTCGCGGTCCACCAGCATTTGCAGGGGCAGGGAGCTCTGGTTCTTGCCGGCGGCGGTGATGATGGCCTTGTGGATTTTCACGCGCGCAACATGCCGTGGCAGCCGGACTTTGGCAATCCCACTCATCCGCCAATGCCAATTTTCCCAAAGTCGCAAATTTCATCCTTGCCTCCGCCGTTGGTGGCGCTAATTTCAGGTCAGCCGTTCGCTGGGGGGCTGTTCTTCCAGCGGGGACTGCATAGAAAACCGGGGCATTTGCCCCATCCAACCATAATAGCAGAAAGACAATATCATGAAAATGCCTACCCAATCACAGCGACGCGGTTTCACCCTGGTGGAACTGCTCGTCGTTATCGTCATCATCGCCGCACTCGCCGGACTCGCTGCACCCCAGCTGATCCGGATGAGAAAGAAAGGCGACCAAGTCGTGGCCATGACCAATGGCAAGAGCATGGTGCTCGCCTTGACCGACTTCAGCAATGAGTACGGCGGCTTCCCCGACAAGGATACCGCCAAGGCGGTGACGGATGGCACCGGTTCCACCCTCAATCTCTCCGGCGATACGGCCAATGATTATTTCCGCCAGCTCATCGCTTCCGGAGTGACCAAATCCGAGGAGCCGTTCTATTCCAAAACCCCCTACTCGCCCAAGAAACCTGACAACGTCGTCAAGGGCGTCGAGGCTCTCAAAGCCGGCGAAGTTGGCTTTGGCTATATCATGAACGGCACCGCCACCGCCGCCACCGCCATCGGCGGGGACGATCCGAACCGCGTCATCGCGGTGACTCCACTGCTCAACGCCAGCCCCAAGGGGGAATTTGATATCGCTCCTCTCGACAAAGCAGCGCTCGTCTATCTCGACCAGAGCGTCAAGATGATGACCATCCGCGAGGACAATAAAAAGGTCGTCGTGAGTGGCAACAAAACCCTGCTGGACAGCGGCGAAAACACCATCTGGGGCTCCGACATCAAGCCCGTCATCAAGCCGCCGAAGAAGAAGTAATCGCCGCGCGTGATTGAATTTCCCACCGGGAGGTCCGCAAGGACCTCCCGGTTTTTTGTGATTTGACTGCTTGTCGGACACTCTGTCGTGTCGAGGCCCGGCGGCGGCGCAAACGGCAATCGGCAACCAG
The DNA here is from genome assembly GCA_903908495.1 of Akkermansiaceae bacterium. Lineage (GTDB taxonomy): Bacteria > Verrucomicrobiota > Verrucomicrobiia > Verrucomicrobiales > Akkermansiaceae > Luteolibacter. Next base: position 2,247 of record CAIVSK010000210.1, on the reverse strand, counting down.
CCACTCGTCGTTTTTGTCAACAAACGTTTTTACTTGTTGCCAGACATTATGTTGAACGGGCCAACGCCCTCCCCACGCATCGTGGCGGACAGGCAGGCAGGGCGGTTTGCGCCCTCAGCCCTTGGCCAGACCCGGCGGCGGCGCAAACGGCAATCGGCAACCAGCCACTCGTCGTTCTTGTCAACAAACGTTTTCACTTGTTGCCAGACATTATGTTGAACGGGCCAACGCCCTCCCCACGCATCGTGGCAGGCAGGCAGGCAGGGCGGTTTCCGCCCTCAGCCCTTGGCCAGACCCGGCGGCGGCGCGAACGGTTGGTCGGAGACCAGCCACTCGTCGTTCTTGTCGATGAACGTTTTCAAGGCCCATTCACTCGGCAACAGAGCCACCAACCAACCGTTGGAATCGCGCGCCAGCACCGTGCCCAGCGACAACCCCGGCCGCGCCTCAGGTGCCAGCGGATCGCCGGTCTTGGGCCGCAGCCAGCGGGCGATGGACCAGGTGGCGGACTCCAGTCGGGTCTCCGCGGCATACTCGCCTTCGAGCCGGTATTGCAGCACTTCGAATTGCAGCGGGCCCACCGCGCCCAGCAACGGCACCTGTGCCCCGCCCGAATCCAGCAACTGGAACTCGCTCGCCACGCCCTCCTTGAGCAATTGTTGGAGGCCGTCGCGAAAGCGTTTGTATTTGGCGGTGCTCTTGTTGTGCAGGTACGCGAAGCACTCGGGGGCAAAGCGCGGAATCTCGTCAAACGCCACCCCGTCGCTGGACGCCAGCGTGTCGCCAATGAGCAAATCGTAATTGCCGACCAAGCCGACCACATCACCGGCATACGCATCATCGACGGTTTCCCGATCGCGGGCGAATAGGCGCTGGGAATTGGCCAGGCGCACCCGTTCGCCGCTGCGGGTGTTGAGCACATTCATGTCGCGCTCGAATTTGCCGGACACGATGCGGATGAAGGCCACCCGGTCGCGGTGTTTGGGATTCATGTTAGCCTGGATCTTGAACACAAACGCCGAGAAACCCGCCGCCGCCGGATCAATCCGCTGGCCCCCACCCATCCGCGGCAAGGGCGGCGGCGCCAGTTGCAGAAACCGGTCCAACAACAATTGCACGCCAAAATTGTTAGCCGCGCTACCGAAAAACACCGGCGTCAGCTTGCCTGCCAGCACCGCCTCCAGGTCGAAATCCGCACCGGCCCCTTCCAGCAATTCAAGCTCGTCGCAAACCTGGTGGTAGGTGGCCTCTTCCATCGCCGCCTTCACCGCCGGGTCCTCGATCCCCTTGACGCTCACCGGCGCGCGATAGGCCCCGTGCACCGTGCGCTCGAACAAATGCACCTGCTTGTGCTCGCGATCGTACACCCCGCGGAAGCGCGGACCATCGCCCAGCGGCCAATTCAGCGGAAACGCGTGAATCCCCAGCACCGACTCCAGCTCATCGAGCAAATCCAGCGACGGCCGCGCCGGGCGATCGAGCTTGTTCATGAAGGTGAAGATGGGCACCCCGCGGCGGCGGCACACCTCGAAGAGCTTGCGCGTTTGGCTTTCAATCCCCTTGCCGGCATCCACCACCATCACGGCGGCATCCACCGCAGTGAGCACGCGATAGGTATCTTCGGAAAAGTCCTTGTGGCCGGGGGTGTCCAGGATGTTCACCACGCAATCATTGTATTCAAACTGCAACACCGTGGAACTGACCGAAATGCCGCGCTGCTTTTCCAACTCCATCCAGTCCGAGGTGGTCGCCCGTTGGTTCTTGCGCGCCGTGACACTGCCCGCCAACGTCAGCGCCCCACCATAGAGCAGGAATTTCTCGGTGAGCGTTGTCTTGCCCGCATCCGGGTGGGAGATGATCGCGAACGAGCGGCGGCGTTTCACCTCGCGTTGCAACGCGGGGATCGGGGTGGCGTAGGAAGAAGTCGACATGAACAAACAGGCGCGGCGGCGCGCTGGGTCTACCCCCCCCCGCTCCGCCACGCAAGGTCAATCCCGCGTGCTAGCCGCACCCGTTGCGCGCAGCGAGCCCCGCAACTGCATTTTGAACACCGACTCAGACATCCTGAGCTTGGAGGAAATGGCATGCGCTCACCTGCTTCTTGACGGCCGGCAGGATGCCGGCGCTCCCCGTGGACCGGTCTTCTTCCCGCAACCGTCCGCGGCGCTCACCCGGATTGCCGAAAATCGCCGCCGTTCGCCCCATTTCACTTGGAGATTTCCCCAATCCCAGTGAAAGTTTTCCCGC
>CAIVSK010000209.1 GCA_903908495.1 Akkermansiaceae bacterium | reverse complement strand
GGGGCGCGGTTCGTCTCGGCCAGCATGCAGATGAAGAAGATGACGAACGTCACCGGCATGAGCGGATTGACCCAGACCTTGAAGAGGTTCCAGTGCCAGAACCAGCCGGCCTGTTGCCGGACGATGTCGTTGAGGTTCATCGTGCCGGTGACCATCAGCAGGGTGATGACGACCAGCAGCATGGGGATCTCGTAGGCGACGTCCTGCGAGACGACGCGGGCGGCCGAGATGATGGCGTACTTGTTGCGGGAGGACCAGCCGCTGAGCATGATCGCCATCACGTTGATGGCCCCGAAGGAGAAGACCATCAGCAGGCCCACGTTGATGTTCCGGGCGACGAGCGTTTCACTGAAGGGAATCACCGCCAGGCACATCATGGCGGGGGAGAGGACCATGAGCGGGGCGAGGCGGAACAGAATGGTATCGGTGCCCGGCGGGACGATGAGCTGCTTGGAAAGGAGCTTGGCGACATCGGCGACAGGCTGGAGCCAGCCGCCATAACCGGCCTCGTTGGGTCCGGGGCGGCGCTGGAAGCGACCGGCGCCCTTCCGCTCGGCCAGCACCAGATAGGCGGCGTTTAAGCCGACAAAGGCCATGATGCAGACCAGAGAGAGCAGCAATCTGACGGGCTCGGCGGTGAGAAAACTCATGGCGGGAGGGGCGCGGTCAGCGATCGATGTCAGGAATGACGAGGTCCAGGCTGCCCAGGAGGGCCAGGGCATCGGGCAGCATCATGCCTTTGCACGCCTCTTCGTAGAGGCTCAGATTGGAGAACGAGGGGGTGCGCAGCTTGACGCGGTAGGGAAATTCCTTGTGGTCGCTGACGGTGCGCACGAGGAACCGGCCACGGGCGGCTTCGACGGCGTAGCAATAATCGCCGGGAGGCAGCTTCAGGACACGGGGAACCTTGCCCATGACCGGGCCGGGGGGCAGTTTGCCCAAGGCCTGCTCGATGATGCGAAGGCTCTGTGCCATCTCCTCCATGCGCACGAGGTAGCGCGCCATGGAATCGCTTTCGGGGAAGACCGGAATTTCGAAGGCGAATTCAGGGTAGACGGAGTAGGGCTCGCTCTTTCTCACGTCGTAGGCAACACCGGAGCCGCGGATTACCGGGCCAGTGGCGCCGTATTTGCGGCACATTTCCGCACTAATGGGGCCGATGCCTTCCAGGCGTTTGCGCAGGATGATGTTGTCGGTCACCAACTCGCGATACATCTTCAGTCGCGGACGCATCTGCGCGATAAAAGTGCGGGTGCCTTGGATGAACTCGTCATCGATGTCGTTGCATAGCCCGCCGAAGCGGAAGTAGCAGTAGGTCAGGCGGGAGCCGGTGACTCCCTCGAGCAGATCGAGGATTTTTTCACGGTCGTCGAAGGCGTAGAGCAGCGGCGTGAGGCCACCGAGATCGAGAAGAAAGGCGCTCCACCAGACAAGGTGGCTGGAGATGCGGTTGAGTTCGGACGTGATGACGCGAATGTATTCCGCGCGCCGTGGCACCTCGATTTGGGCGGCCCGCTCCACGGCGCCGACAAAGGCGTGGTTATAGTGCAGCGCCGAGAGGTAGTCGATGCGGCCGGTGTTGGGGAGAAACTGGGCCCACGTACGATTTTCCCCCATTTTCTCATGCATCCGGTGGATGTAGCCGATGACGGGTTCAGCCCGGATGACGTATTCGCCGTTCATCGTCATCTTGATCCGCAGGACCCCGTGAGTGGCCGGATGCTGCGGCCCCAGGTTCAGGACGAACGTCTCCTGGGGGTTCGTGCGGCTGGGGATGTCGTTTGAAGCGATCACGCGTTGAAATCCTTGCGGAGAGGATGGTAGTCGGCGTCCTCCGGAAGGAGGAGCGGGGTGAGATCAGGATGCCCCAAGAAGCGGATGCCGAAGAAATCGTGCGTCTCGCGCTCATGCCAGTTGGCACCCGGGAACACCTTGTAAATGGTGGGAATCTCCGGATGGCTCCGGGGAACGCGGGCCCGGACCACGACGCGGAGGGGCGAAAGGGGATGAAAGTAGTCATACACGACTTCCATCTCATCTTGCGCGATCCAGTCGACACCGGTGATGGCATCCAGGCCGAAGCCGTTTTTATCAAGGATCTCGGCGGCGAGTATGACCTGGCCGGGGGGCACCGTGATATCGAGATGGTATCCCTTAAGGGAATAATCGACTGGCTGGACCGGGCCCGGGCTCGGCGGCGGAGTGGCGGTTGGCCCGGGCGAGGCGGCGGCGGAATCCTGCACATTGGGCGCCACCGCGCCCAGCCTGATCAGCCGGGTAAATTGATCGGATAGTTGCTCGAGGGACGGGATCATTGCGGCGGCTTCACCACCGGCCAGCGCCGTTTGCCGGTGAGCTTCTGTTCCAGCGCCAGAATCCCTTCGATCAGCGCTTCCGGACGCGGAGGACAGCCCGGGATGTAGACGTCGACTGGGAAGAGTTGGTCGACGCCCTCGACCACGGCATATTGGCCCGGGAAAACGAAGGGTCCGCCGGAGATGGCGCAGTTGCCCATGGCGATGACCCATTTGGGCTCCAGCATCTGGTCATAGAGGGTCCTCACGGCCGGAGCTATTTTCTTATTAACGGTGCCCGCTACGATCATCACGTCGGCCTGACGGGGCGAAGGCCGGAAAACCTCGGCGCCAAAGCGCGAGATGTCGAAGCGCGGACCGCCCGCGGCCATCATTTCAATGGCGCAGCAGGCCAGACCGAAGGTCAGGGGCCACAGAGAATTGGCGCGGCTGAGGGCCAGCAGGTCGTCCAGTTTGGCGAATTTGACGATCTGGGAGGTGTCTACCAGCGCTTCCATTCGAGAACTCCCTTCTTCCAGGCATAAACGATCACGAGGGAGAGAATCCCCACAAACATGACCAGTTCGACGAAGTCCCGGATGACAAACCGCCGGTTGTAGACCAGCGCAACGGGGATCAGGTAGAGGACATCCACCGCGAAGGCGACGAACACCAGGGCGTACAAGTAATAGACCGCGCTGTACCTGATCCATGCATCGCCAATGGGTTCCATTCCGCATTCGATGTACTGGCCGGTCTTGTTGGCGCACTGGCGGGTTTTGCGCGCAGCCAGCAGGTGGACGACGATGAAAGGGCCCACGGCGAGCACCAGTCCGCCAAGGCAAAAAGCGGCCACGTAAATCAGGTCACCTGCAAGCACAGCGTTCATGTTGGCGAGGGGAAGAAGGCATCACGCGTGACGGTGGCTGACTGCATGGCAGCATAATCGCATGGAAGGCACGACCCGGCAGCGCAAGCCTTGGCAAGCTTTGCGCATTTCTTGCAACATCAACCCGCGCATAATCAGCCTTGGATGATTAGAATTTCTTCTACACAGCGATCCCGCGGGCTGTAGGCGTAATGCCCCGGCCGGGGCGCGCGACGGACCACTTGCGCGGATCACGAATCCCGACGGCAACCGCATCGGTCTCCATGCACGGAAAGACGGGACCGCGGGCTGATGGATCCCGGATCCCGGTCGCCGGAAAGCGGAGGGAAGGGAGGGCCGCCCCTGGTCCGGCTGTCTACTCCACCTCGACTTCGATGCCGCCGGTCACCTTTGACACCAGATTGTAGATAAAGGCGCCGATCACCCCCTGGAGAAATCCAATGACGGCGTACATCACCGGTGCCGCCAGGGCGAAACCGAGTCCGAAGATGAACGGGAAGCCGCGGGGCATGTTGGGCGCGTGCGCCATGACGAGACTCAGCACCAGGAAAAACGGCATGAGGCACAGGCCGAAGCAGCCCATGATGACGGCCAGCGTCGTGCCGGCGGTGAGTG
>CAIVSK010000208.1 GCA_903908495.1 Akkermansiaceae bacterium | reverse complement strand
CGCCGGGTCCTGGTTATGCCGTTGCCGACGTGCAGATTGATGGCATATCCATGGGCGTGCTCGGAAGTTATACGTTCGGCAATGTCCTGGCCAACCACACAATTTCCGCGTCCTTCGGCGTGGCTTCGAGTTATACGCTCACGGCGAACGCGGGCGCTGGCGGCACGATCAGCCCGGCCGGGACGCTCACGGTGACTTCCGGCCAGAACCAGGCGTTCACAATCTCGCCGGATTCGGGCTATGTGATGCTCGACGTGAGCGTCGATGGGGTTTCGCAGGGGGAAATGGCCAGCTACACATTCAACAACGTAGTCGCCAACCACGCGATCAACGCGAGTTTCACCCCGATCATCCTCAACCCGAGCGCGACGCTGGCCCGCCATACCGGCACCGACACAGCGTCGACCTATGGCGACACGCTGGCCTTCGATGTGACCGTGCGCGGCACCCCGATCCCGACCGGCAGCGTGACGCTCAAGGACGGCGGACCGAACGGAACGGTGATTGGCAGCGGCAGCCTAACATCGGGCGCTTGCACCATCACGCCTGTTTACAACGCCCTGACGGCCGGCCTCCATAACAACATTGTCGCCGTTTATGGTGGTGACAGCCATTTTCCCCTCCTCGTATCCCCTGCGCTGGACGGCCAGACCGTGGCGCAGTTGGCACTCACGGTGACTGGCGTGGCCGGCGGCAGCAAGAGTTATGACGGCACCACCACCGCTCCGCTCACCGGCACTCCGGTCTTGAGCGGCGTGCTCGGCAGTGACGCGCTGAGCGTCGGCAGCCCCACCAGTGGCAGCTTCGCCGATGCGAACGTGGGCACCTCCAAACCTGTCAGCGCCGCGCTGACGCTCACCGGCATTGACTCGGTGAATTATTTCCTAACACAACCCGCTGGGCTGACCGGCAATATCACGGCGAGGTTAGTGACCCTGACGGGCAGCAAGACCTACGACGGCACCATGAGCGTGGCGGGCAACAATCTTGCGGCATCCAACAACGTGGATGCCGGCAGCCTCATGCTGACTGGAACCACCAGTCTGGCCGGCAAGGATGTGGGATCGCAGATGATCGCGAGCGTCGCGCCGGTGGCAAGGGTGCAGAGCGCTAGCGGAAATACCGGCACCAACACCGCGGCCACGATTTCAGTCACCATGACCCGCGCCCCCTCCAACGGCAACACCCTGGTTGCCGTGATCACCACGCGCGGAACCTCCACCGGCAGGGTGACCTCCATCAGCCAGCCCGGTGCCACCTGGTCGCTCGCCGCCCAAGCCGCCAACACCGGCGGTTCGACCACGGAAATCTGGTATGCGCCTAACATTTCCGGTGCGGCAACGGCCATCACCATCAACCAGGCCACCCTGCGTTCGGCGGTGGTGGTGATGGAATACAGCGGCGTGCTGGCTGTTAGCCCGCTCGACCAGGCGGCCGGCACCACCGGCAGCGGCACCGCCGCCGCCAGCGGCACCATCACGGCCACCGCCCATGCGGACGAACTGTGGATCGGCGGCATCGGCCTGGTGCGGGCCACCTACACGCTGTCTTCTTATCTAAACTCATTCAACTTTGTGGCCAGCGCCCAGACGACCAGCGGCACCGCGTCTAGCAACGCGAAGATATATGCCTTGGAAAAGGTGGTGTCGGCTGCTGCCATCGCCGCCACCGGCGGCACCATCAGCACGTCGTCGAATTGGTCCGGCGCGATCGCCACTTTCAAGACGGTCACTCCCAGCTCCCTCGCTCTATCAGGACCGGCGGCTGCCAACTACACCCTCACCGGCGCGACCGGTTCCGTGAGCGTCACACCAAAAGCGATTTCGGCCGGCGGCTTGGCCGCGTCTAGCAGGAATTACGACGCCGGAACTGTTGCGTCCCTAATGGGAATCTCGGTGCTGCCGGCACCTGAGGCAGGTGGAACCGGCACGGCGGGTGACGGCAAACCCTACACGAATGACACGCTGACGTTGGTCGGTACGGCCAGCGGCAGCTTTGCCGACAAACACGCTGGCACTGGCAAACCGGTGATGGTGAGCGCAATGGCCCTTGGCGGAGCTCAAGCCGGCAACTACACGCTGGTCCAACAATCCGGACTAACAGCAGATATTGCGGCGCTTCATCTAACGGTCACGGCGGTGCCCGCCACCAAGACCTATGATGGCACGACGTCCGCTGCGGGCACCCCCACGCTCGCACCGGCGCTCGCCGGTGGTGACACGGCAGGAATCCTGGCGCAGGCATTTATGGACAGCAACGCCGGCGAGGGCAACAAGGTGATCGTTCCCAACATTACGCTCTCCGATGGCAACGGCGGCGCGAACTATCAGGTGACGCTGGTCAATTGCAGCATGGGCACGATTCACAAGGCTCCCGCCACGATCACACTCGGCAGTCTGTCACAGGGCTATGACGGCACGCCGAAAACAGCCACCGCGACGACCGATCCGGCGGGCCTCACGGTTGATCTGACGTACTCCGGCTCACCGGTTTCTCCAGGTGCAGTTGGCAGTTATGCGGTGGAGGCAACAGTCAACTCGCCAAACCATGCCGGCACGGCCATTGGCACCCTGGTGATCACGGAATCGTTCCGGTCTTGGCAGGAATGCCACTTCACGCCCGCGGAAATCGCCGCCGGTCTTGCCGCCGGTGACGCCGATCCGGACGCCGACGGTGTGAACAACCGCAGCGAGTATGCCTTTAACCTGGATCCTAACAACGGTGCGTCACTCAATCCAATCATTGTTCCGTTGGATAGGGCCGCCGGCACGTTCACCTACACCCGCCGCGATCCTGCTTTGACCAACCTCACCTATAGCATCTGGGCTTCCTCTGGTCTCGCTCACTGGAGCGAGGTGAGCGTCACCCAGGCGCCTGGAGCCACCGACAGCGGGGGGGGGCAGTCCGTCGTGATCACCCTGACTGCGCCACTTGGCAACCTGAGCGGGTTCATCCAGGTCCGGGCCCGGTGAGTTGCCAAGTAGAGCGGCCCCGGCGAGGTGCGTTTCGGCATCGCCTAAGTCAACCGTATCGGGCTGGATACCAAGTTGCTGATCAGGGCTTGGGGGTCTCGGCGAGTTTCTTTTTCATCGAGTCGATAAAGGTATCGATGCGTTGGCCTTCGCCCGGGAACTCTTTCTTCATGGCCTCGAGTTGGACGACGGCTTCGGCGTAGTCTTTTTTGGCCATCGACGGCATCACATGCTCTTGGAAGTACTTGCCGGCGGCTTCCTTCTGAGCATCGGCCTTGGCGAGAGCCGCGATATCGCAGGTGCCGTCAAGGATTGAGGTGAGCAATTCCTGCTGGAGCGAGCCGGGGTGGCCGATCCAGGCGATTTTCCCCTTGCTGACGATAAACGCGCAGGGAATGCCGTTGCGACCGGCGGCTTTGAGCCAATTCTGGGCGACGGCGCCATCGGCATCGGCGACGACGTTGTAGCTCATTTTATCGCCCTGGGCGGCCACGAAGTCCTTGACCTCGGCAGGAGTTTTGCGCTCCCAGACGTTGACGCCGATGACGGTGAGCTTGTCTTTGTTCGCCTTGGCTAGCTCGCTCAAGTGCGGGAATACGGCGACGCAGGGGCCGCACCAGGTGGCCCAGCATTCGATGATGTAGTTTTTGTCGGCTTCGATCTTGACCGGGCCGGCCTTGTACCACTCGCCCACCTTGAGCTCCGGAGCGGCATCGCCGATCTTGAGGGTGATGGCGGCAGCGGCCGGTTTGGCGGCCGGGGTGGCGGCGGGCTTGATCGTTCCGGCAGCGTCCTGGGCTGCCAGGCGAGTGGCTCCGAATGCTGTGATCGAGAGCAAGGCGAGAGCGATGTTGAGGGATGGCTTCATGGTGTGGTTGTGTTGGTTTGGGTGACGGATGCGTTTCCTGTGGTTCAGGCTGCAAACTGGATACGTGGATAAAAACCCGCTGATTTCACCGATTTCCGTCTGCTCCCGATTGGGGGCAGGATTCCTGAGCCTGGCGCGCGAGGGTGCCAGGAGCTCAGATCGATGGGCTATCAAGCGCGGCGGCGGGGTCCTTGAACAGCCGGGTGCTGAAATAGCGGTCGGCACGATCGCACAGCAGCGTGACCACACAGGCACCGTGCGGCAGCCCCTGGGCGATTTTAACGGCGGCGGCGACGTTGGCACCGGACGAGGTGCCGACGAGCAAGCCGAAATGGCGGTTGAGGCGATGGGTCATGGCCATGGCTTCGGCACTCTTGATCTTGATGCTGCCGTCCAGCGGGGCGGAACGCAACAGCGGCGGAACAAATCCGCCGGCGATCCCCTCAATCCAGTGGCAGCAGGGCATTTCCCCGGCCAGCATCGCGGCTTCATCCGGCTCCATGGCAATGACCCGTGCGTCGGGGCAGCCCGCTTTGATGGCCTTGCCGCAGCCGGCCAGCGAGCCGCCGGTGCCGTAGCCGGCGACGAAGGCCGCGACGGGGTGAGGCACCTGGCGGAGGATTTCCTGGCCGGTGGTATGGACGTGATCCTCAGCGTTCAAGGGGTTCTCGAACTGGCGCGGCAGGAAATACCGGCTGTCCTTGGCTGCCATTTCCAATGAGATGTCAATGCCGGTTTGATAACTGCCGCCGCTTTCGAACAAGATCAACTCGGCCCCGAACTGGCGGATGAATTGCCGCCGCTCGTTGCTGGCGCTCTCGGACATGAGGATGGTGACGCGGTGGCCGAGGGCTGCGCCGATCATGGCCAACGAGATGCCGGTGTTGCCGCTGGTGCATTCGAGAATGATCGAGTCCGGCCCTAACACACCGCGCGCCTCCGCATCCAGGATGACGCATTGGGCGAGCCGGTCTTTGATGCTGCCGCTGGGATTGAGAAATTCGCACTTGGCGTGAATGGTCACGCCTTCCGGTTCAAAGCGCAGAGCCACCAGCGGCGTGTTGCCTATCAGCGAGAGCACCGCTTCGTTGCGTTGGACGGCTGGCGGCGGACGGGAGGGCGAGATGTGCATGGCGGCGGACAGATGATCTTGAGTTTAAGGGCGCTGTGGGTTGCCTGCATCGATATCCGATGGACCTGCGGTGAGTCAAATGATTATAGTAAGAATGACTTGCTGCGAGACGCAGCAACCGCGGCCCGCCGCGAGACGAGGCAGCCACACGCGGGCTTGACGCACATACCTAACGGGAAGATCGCGGCGTGAGCCGCAGCACGGCCACCCCGTGGCGCGGGACCATGGCAGCCACCGTGGCGTGGGCGTCAGGCAGATCCGACTGCCGCCAGGCGTCGCGCACGCGGCAGTTTGGCGGCAGCCCCAGCTTTGTTAGATCGACATCCAGCCGGAGCGGGCGCGGACTGAGGTTGAAGAGGCCGAGCGCCAGCGAGCCATCTGCCAACGGTTTGGCGAGGACGAACTGGCGGTGGTCCTGGCGCACGATTTGCGCCTGCTTGCCGAGCGGGTCCTGGTCGACGTCGATGAGCTCGGGGTTGCACAGGACGTTGAGGGTGAAGGGATCGAGTTTTGCCATGTCGCCGCTGAAGATGAGGGGGGAGGCCATCAGGCACCACATCGACATGTAGGAGTACTGTTCGTTGGGGGTGAGGGTGGTGGGCTTGCCTTCGCCCATGCCCTGGGCATCGCCCACCCAGCCAATGAGAAGATAGTCCGGATCATTCCACGCGCCGGGCCGGGCCTGCGCCGAATGCGCGGCATTGCTCATGCCGATCTGATAGAATCCCGGCAGGCCGCCGCCGCCCGCCAGCCCGAGATCCCCGGTGGTGCGCCAGCAGTGGCCGACCTCGCCGCCCCAGTTCCAGACGTCGCCCATGCCGTATTGGCAGAGGTTGAAGACGATATCGCGGTCCTGCTTGCGCAACTCGTCCCACATGAGTTGATAGGGGCGCTTGAAGTGCGCCAGATCGTTGCCGCCGGCCACCGTGCCATAACTGCACCAATCGTACTTGAGAAAATCAAAACCCATCCGCGCAAACCAGCGCGCGTCCTGCGCCTCGTGCTGCCACGACCCGACGTAGCCGGCGCAGGTCCACGGGCCGGGTGAAATGTAGGTGCCTGCCCGCAGGCCGCGGGCGTGGATATAATCGACCATCCCCTTGAGATCGGGAAACTTTTCGTTTCCCAGCAAATCTCCATGAGTATCGCGCAGCGGCTCCGCACCCTTGTGTTGCATCCAGCAATCGTCCACGTTGACGTATTGATACCCGTAGTCGGCCATGCCGGATGATATCATTTGATCGGCCGCTTGCCGCAAGTGCAACTCGGTCACCCGGTTGTAGTGGATGTACCACGAATTCCAACCCATCGGCGGAGTGAGTGCCAGCGCGTCCCCGACGTTGATGGCCAGTTCGCGGCGGGTGCTGCCGCGGGCGTTGGTGGCAGTCACCACCACCCGGTGGCTGCCACGCGCGGTGGTGGTGCCGCTCAGGATGCCACTGGCGGCGTCGAGAGCGAGGCCGGGTGGCAGTCCATCGGCGGCAAACGCCAGCGGCCTCTCGCCGGTGCACGGCATGCGAAACAAGAATGGCGAGCCCGGCCGCACGCCAAGCATCCGCGCGGCGTTAATGCGCGGCTCAGGCGGCGCTGGCGGCGTCAGAATCACCGACTCCTCCGCCGCCAGCGGCGGCGGCGGACTCAGGCGCGGCACCGCGCCGGCATGCTCGATGAGCGCGTCGGCCCAATCCGCATGGTCAAACTGAATGCCGTCGCCATGGTCGGTGACGACCAACTCGAGTTCCCGCACACCTTGCAGCGGGACATCACAGCTGCGGGCGGCTTCACCCAACCGGCATAAGCCGCTATGCCACAATTCGCGACCATCACCGTACACGAAGAACTCGACCGACGCCTTGGCATCCCGGGCGTTGTCATCGACGCCGACGCGGGCGGTGAAGCGGCTGGCTTGGCCATCGAGGAGAATCAACGCCTCGGAGTTGGCATGGGTGCCGATGCCGTGTGCAAAAGCCGTGGCACCGATCCGCAGCGGCGTGCCGGTCACCGATTGGCGGGACATGGCCTTGCCCCAACCGCTGCTCATGGCACTGAGGTCGACGCCGTCGAGTTGCAGGGAGGCGGCCGCGACTGGACTCGCAACCGCAGGTAGAGCCACAAGAAAAATTCCGGCAAGGTGCATCGCGACGATACCCTGCGGGAGAGCCGGATTTGTCACAGAATCAGAACTCAGTGCTACCTCGCTAGAACAATGATTTCCGGACTTGTTCGATCATCACGCTTTCACCGGGAGTCAGGTTGGTGGGCTCGACGGGCGTCAACACCAGGCGGCGGCCGCGGATCACCCGCTCGGCAATGCTGTTGGTTTTGTCCAGCTGGCCGACGATCTGGGGCGTGATGGACGTGACGGTCGCCGGGTAGTGATGATAGGGAGCGGTCAGGGCGGAGACATAGAATTTCTGGCCCAGCACCACGTGGATGGTTAGAGGCTCTGGCACGAAGGTTTCAATGGTGGCGGGCACCTGCTTGATGATTTCAGCCACCGCGGTGCCGGACGAGACGAGCTCGCCGATCTGGAAATTGATGCGCCCGACCGTGCCGGCGGATGCCGCGCGGAGCGTGTATTCCGCCTTGGTCATCCGCAACTCCTTGATTTGCGGGTCGTTTTCTACGATCACTTCGGGTGTCAGCCCGGCGGGATCTGCGTGCAACGTCAGGCCGGCCGCTTCCATCAACTGCTGCATTTCCTTGATGTCCGCCAAGTCACGCTGGTATTGCGCGAGAAATTCGGGATATTTTTTGATTTTAGGTTCGAGCACGGCCAACTCGACGCCGACCCTGAAATATTCGGCATCCGTGACCAGGCCTTTTTTGATCAGGCCGCCGAGTACCTCGTATCGCTCCGCCAGGGCGGTGCGCGTCGACTTGTCGCGCTCCTGCTCGATCTCGATTTCGCTGATGGTTTTGTGCATGTTTTGCGCATCGCTCATGAGCCGCCGCTGGCGGTCCAAGGCCTCGAGACCCTCCACCTGGCGCTGGCGCCGCAACTTCGCGCCGAGTTCCTCGATCTTGAGGTCGATCAGGCTGGTATCCAGTTGGGCGATGACGTCGCCGCTCTTGACCACCTGGCCTGGAACCACCTCGATCTTGCTGAGTCTGGCCGTTGCCGAACCGGCGACGTTTTCCTTGACCACGAGAACCTGGCCATTGAGCGGCAGGAAGGCCCCGCCCCGCAGATAGCACAAATAAGTGACCCCGATCATGGCCAGCCACACGAGGAACGACCATCCGCCCATCAGGCGCCGCAGCAGTGAATGGCGTTTTTGGTAACGCGGGACATTGGGAGTGAGTTTTGACATCAGATTTCCACGGTTGAACGTTGCATGATCATGCTCACATCTTCGATGCCATCGACTTCCGCCAGGGCGTCGACCAACTCGGCTTTACTCGAGGGCTGCAGCAGGCGCACCTGATAGGAGTACTCCTTGGCGTCGGCTTGGAGCGCCTCCCGCAAGGCAACCAGTTCCACATGAGCGGTGTGGGCGATGAGGATTTGCTGGATGGTTTGCTCGACGTCGTAGCCCTCCAGCACGATGAAGCGCAGCAGTCCTTCGAAGGTGCGGCGCGAGGTGAACGGCGAGAATGTGAGAAAGACCGCCACCGCACAGAAGAACAGCGGCCCGACGATGGCGATGGTGAAGACCTGGGCACCGCACGAGATGCCCGTTGCCAGGGACGCGAACACAAAAATGATATCCCGCGGATCGCGCAACGGGGTGCGGAAACGGATCAGCGACAGGGCTCCGAGGATGCCCAGGCCGCGCGCCATGTTGTTGCCGATGGCCACAATCATGATGGTCGAGACGACCGCCCCGAGCACCAGCGTCTGCAAAAACGAGCGGGAGTAGGAAAACCCGCCGTGGGTCCAGCGGTAGACCTTGGCGATGAGCATGCCCATCACAAAACTCAAACACAAACTGGTGATGACCTCCCCCAAACCAAATGCCCGTGCCGGGCCTAACGCGTTAAACAGTTCTTCCATGATAGATAAGTGGGGATCAATCCGCGGCGGTTTCGAATGGGGTGGTATCCTCGGCACCTTCAGAGAAACTATGGCCGCGGAACAGGGCCTCCGAATTCATCGCCATGGAAAATTTGCAGTGCCCGGCCGGCACCAGGTTGAAGCGCTCGACGCACTCGAGCATCCAGTGGGGGGCCTCGCCGGTGCTTTTGAGCTCGAGCATCGAGCCGGAAAAATCGCGGCCCTGGGCGGTGGCGGAATCCATCTGGTACCACTTGGTTTCGCGCAGGGGAAACACCCACGAGTTCATGGCGGGCCGGTAGCGCATGTTGCGGTCGAAGGTGACCCGCGCGTACTCCTTGCCGTGGCCGGCGTAACATTCCCGCTCGTAGCGCAGATAGACGGCGGGAATTCCGCCGATGGCCTTGGTGAGCCGGATGAACTCGAGCAAGTTCATCTGCTCGGAGGCATCTTTCAGAAACACCATCTTGGTGGGATGAACCACCAACTCCTTGCAGTAGTCCCTGGCGCTGACCACCGCCCGGCTCTTGTTGATCTTGCCCCTGAGCTTGCGCTTCAACTCGAAGAAATACGGGGTCTTGCCGTCGAAGCCATAGGTCCGGATGCGCAGCTTGAAGCGCGCGTCGACCTCCCGCTGTTTGGCGTAGTGGAGGGTGGAGTTGATCGAATCGATCTGCAGGGTGGTGGCGGTGTAGGATGGCGGGTCGCCGGT
This sequence comes from Akkermansiaceae bacterium, assembly GCA_903908495.1. Lineage (GTDB taxonomy): Bacteria > Verrucomicrobiota > Verrucomicrobiia > Verrucomicrobiales > Akkermansiaceae > Luteolibacter. The sequence continues at coordinate 21,918 of CAIVSK010000208.1, read as the reverse complement.
GGTGTTTTTATCCGGATCGACAAACGGGGCGATGAACGCGCGGATCTCGGGAACCAGGCTGGCATGCACGAGATATTTCATCTCGTAGCGGTCGATTTGGGTTTCCGTGTTACCTTTAACTCCCTCGATGTCGTTGTCCCGGCCCATCCAGCGTTCCAAGAGGGTCGGCGGCTTGCGGTAGATGACCCGCCACTCGCGGGCCACTGCCGACGGAGCCGGCGGGGTGGCCGCTGCGACCGGTGCCACCACTGGCGGGGCCTTGGGAGCTAGGGGCCAGCAGGGAGGGGTGGGAGCGGTGGGAGCGACCGGCTTGCGCAAGCCGCGCATGAGGAACTGGTCCGCAGCTGCAGCGAACGGGGCAGCAGGCGGCGGGCGCTTGGGCAAGCCGATGAATGCAGCGGATGCGGCGAGCGGATACGTCGCCGATGGCACGGTGAACGACCCTTCGCCTAACGCCCACCCACTGTTACTTTGATCAACCGCCTTCATGACTCCTATCCGCATGCCCGTGCAAGCCAAATGCAGGACGCAAACTGTTGAGTCGCCCGACGGAGTTCAAGTGTAATTTCATGAAATCTCAAGGATGGGGCGGACGGGTCACTTCGTATAGCGTGGGAGCGCCGTTGTCGGCACTGTCGCTCACCACGATGAGGCCGAGCTTCTCGCTGGTCTCGCTCACCACCAGGAGTCCCTCCGGTTTGCCGCCGGTATCGGTGCCGCCGGGACTCACCGGAGGGCGCGGCAGCTCGCCGACTCGCAGGACGCGCTCTCCGCTGCCGGCCCAGAAGCAGAGGGAGAACGGCAGCTTCTTCGATGGCTTGCTGCCCGTGGGACCGCAGATCAACAAGAAGCCGTCCTTGATCGGTTCGATCGAGCGGATGCCCAGATTGGGGCCAAGGCGCAACTCGAAGCGCTCAAACACGACGGGCTTGCCAGCCATCAGATCGTCCGCGGAGGCGGCCTCCACAATCCCGCGCCCGTCCACATTCGGGCTGCGCAGCCCCACCCACAGCCGCCCATCCTTGAAGGCGAGACCCTCCACATCGATGCCCATGTCATCCGCGTCGCGATCCAGGTATTTTGCTAGAAAGGCATCCGCACGGAGAGCGGCGGCGAGCGAGGCGCGGGTCACCTTGGCGGGCAGAGGGGCCCCAGTAGTGGGATCCGTTTCAATGCGGAACAGCCACTGGCGGTTCGGAGCCGGCTCACCGGTTTTGCGGCTGACGCCACAGGAACCGCAGGCATAGTAGCAGTGGTGCCGGGGATCGGCGCTCACGTCTTCGAGATCGAGTTCCTTCTTGTTGCCCTTGAGAAGGACAAATTCACCCTGATCGACGACGATGCGCCCGTGCTCCAAATCGAGGCGGCCGGTTTGCAGACCGTGTCTGAGTTCGTCACCGACGATGACCAACCGGCCGTTGGCCACGCTTGCCAGCCCGCTGACATTGAGCGGGTCGGGCATTTCGCCGGAGACTTGCAGCGCCTTGTCCGAAGGCTTGAGCGACCAGCCGTCGTCAGCGATGGCCGGGCCGAGCGCCAGGATAAAAACACCGGCGGCGACCCACCAGGGCGTTTTGAGTGCTACCCGATAGAACCGTGCTGGCGCGTCGCCCGCGGAGGCCGCCACCAGATGGCAGGGGTTTCCATGCCTGTGGATTGTTATGGTTTTCATACGGATGCATTCAAAACGTCGCTCGACCAGAGTCCTTGAAAAGCGGAGGATGCTGTCGTCAGGTCAAATTCTTCGTCTTGGGTCTTGAAGTCTTGGGTCTGAAGCGAAGCCTCGCTAGACAAGAAACAACAAGGAGCCATCGTACCCCGTACGCAGCGCTGTGCCAAGAAATTTCAGCGATGCCCTGAACTACTGGGCCCACGCCGGTTCGGCCAGCAGGCTGGCATCGTCTTCGAGTTCGCTGCGGTTGATCGCCTCGTACTTGTCGGCCACGTCGGCCCACGGGCACAGGCGCAGGGTCACGCTGTCGCCGGGCCGGTAGCGCGAGGCGGCGGTGGCGACGTTGTCGCGCATGCTCCAAGCGTAGACGACGGCATCCTTGCCGGTGGCGGCGGGATCGTCGGAGCTTTCGAGTTCGGCGAGGTGCACCATGACGATGTGATCCTTGTAGGGCACGGAGCCGGGCCGCGGAGCCGGCGAGGCATCGCGCACGACGCCGCGAACCTCCACACTCGTCCCCGCAACCGGCACATACATCCCACCGTCATGCTTTTCACCCAGAGTCATGGGCAATCGCTTCCAGTCGCCGCTGGCCAACTCGCGCGCGGCGAATTCCCAGATCACGAGCTTTTTACCGGCCAAGCGGTCATGGCCGCGTTGCAGTTCCTTGGCCAACATCTCGCGGGTGGCATGGGATCCGGCGTCGTTGCGGCAAATCGCATCGAGCGGCAGGCCCAGCGCGAGGCTGAGGTGTTCAACAAAGCCGGCGGACTCGCCCCAGCCCATTGGCTCGAGCGAATAGATGTTGGCAAAACTGTCCCCGAGAACGAGCACCCCGGCATCAGCAGACGGCCGCCAAAACCGCTTGCCGTCCACCACCTGCCGGATCCGCACCGCCTCGGGCGGATACGCCGTCTGTCCGGCCGGCAATTTGAGCATCATCGCCACGTCGCCCAGGTTGGCCACCGGCTTGTCCAGCGTCGTGAAACGCCCGGGCTGCGGAGCCGGCAGGGTGACCGTTTGGCGGGCGAAAGCGGCCAGCGTCACAGCGGTCAATTCCATGGCCTCGGGCGTCCAGTGGGTATCGGTCTTGAGGAAGGGCGGACGGCCCGGCGGGCGGGCATTTTCCCTGGCGAGCAGCGCGGCGGGATCGAAGACGGCGACGCCGGCCTGCGCCAAAAGCCGTTGGAAATCGCCGAACGACGGGTTTTGCACGACCTGCGAAGTGCCCACCCGGCGGCCGGAGAAAAATTCCGGCACAATCGACGGCTTCACCGGCGCGGGCATGACCAGCAGCGCGATGCCGCGGGCAGCGAGCTGGTCGCGGAACTCGACGATGGCTTGGACCGGGTCGGGCTGGGGGGCTTTCGCCTTGCTGCCGCTGCTGGCGGCCCGGCGTTTCAATACCGCAGGATCGAGAAACCCCCGACCGCTCACGTAGTCAACGTCCGCACGGTAAAACAGCCAACCGTCCCGCCCCAGATAAGCTTTCTCATTCCCCTGCCCGAGGCCCAGCAGCAATGACTGCACCCGCGGCAGCAACGCCTCGCCCACCACCGAGTTTTGCTCCCAGTCGTCCTCCACCGTCTTGATCTGCGCCGAGGCCGGCAGTAGGTCCACCGCGCTGACCACGCCGTCGACCGCCTTGACCCGGTTCCAGCCGGGAACCAAGGCGCGCAGCCCGGCGCTGAGGCGGGAAATCCGTTGCGGGTGGCGGAAAGCGGCGCAAACCTGCACCAGCGGCACGGCCACGATGACCGCCAGGAAAAACGCCACCAGCGTCGTGCGCGTACCCCGCGCAAACTCGGTGCTGCCGAGTTCCTGCGCCGCCTGCTCCTCGCGGGTCACCTTGGCTTTGATCGTGGCTGTCGAATGGGCACCGATGACTTTCATACGCGACTCAGAAAATAAAGTAAATGAACGGGTTGTATGACTGCGCAAACAACAGCGTGAGCGCCGCGACCAGCACGCCACAAACCCACACCACCTTGGGCCAGGTCAGCCGGCGGGTCAGGTCCCACGACTGCGGCATCGCCCAAACCCCCACCCCAGCCACCACAAAACTCAGGAGGTAATACGGCTGGCCGATCAGACCCGTGAGCAGGTCGGCGGCCGGGCCGTCGCCGGTGCCAACCAGATTGCCGAGAAATCGCCCGGCGGCCGGCAAATCCGCCGCACGGAAAAACACCCAGGCCAGACAGACCACCGCAAACGTGATGCCGGTCCGGCACAACCTGGGCAGCACCGCATAGAAACTCTTCTTCCCCATCAAGCGCTCGAGCGCCAACCCGCCGCCATGAATCCCGCCCCAGATGATGTAGTTGAAACTCGCACCATGCCACAGCCCGCCTAACAACATCACCAGGATCAGGTTGATATAAGTGCGCGCTTCGCCGCCACGATTGCCGCCCAGCGGCACATAAAGATAGTCGCGCAGCCAGCTCGACAGCGAGATATGCCAACGCCGCCAGAACTCGGTGAGCGACTCGCTCCGGTACGGCGAGTCGAAGTTCTTGGCAAAAACAAACCCGAGCATCAGGCCCAGACCGATGGCCATGTCCGAGTACGCCGAAAAGTCATAGTAGATCTGGAACGCGTAGGCACCGAGGCCGTACCAAGCATCCAGCGGGTGGGCGCTGCCCGCGTCGAACACGGTGTCGGCAATCTTGCCGCAGGCATTGGCCAGCAGCACCTTTTTGCCCAAACCCAACGAAAACATCGCCACCCCGCGAGCAAACTTGTCCAACGTGAGCCGACGGTTTTCTATCTGCTCGGCCAAAAATGAAAATTGCAGGATCGGTCCGGCCACCAGGTGCGGGAACATGGAAACAAAGCAAGCGAAGTCGCCAAAGTGCTTCATCGCCTTCGCGTCGCCGCGGTACACATCGATCGTGTAGGACAACGATTGGAAGGTGTAGAAACTGATGCCCAGCGGCAACACCACCCGGAAAAACCCTTCCCACTGCGCGTGTGGCAATCCCAGCGCCGCCACCAACGCATTGTAACTTTCCACCCCGAAATTGAAGTACTTGAAAAATCCCAGCGACAGCAGGTTCGACACGATCGAAAGGATGATCGCCCATCGCTGCGAGCGGCTGCGGGTCGCATCGCGCGGCAACGCCGCCAGCGGCTCATGCCAGACCCGCCACAAGCGCCACGTGCCATACGCGATGATCATGCTCGCCAGCCAGTCCACCAGCGTGGTGGCCGCCATCAAAAACACAAACTTGGGATTGGCCCAACCGTAGAAAACGTAGCCTAGCAGGATCAGCGAAAAATTCAGCGTCCGGTTGCCGGCCCGCGCCAGCAGGTAATAGACCGCCAGCGCCAGCGGCAGAAAGTAAAAGATGAATAGATAGGAACTAAAGACCATCGGGGCTCATGAATCGGTGTCCCCGCGTCCTACCTGCGCCTGCGGTGCTTGACCTTGGCCGCCTTTTTGCGGTGTTGCGGCGGACCGGCCTTGGCGGCGGGCTTGGGCTTGTCATGTTTCTTGGCAACCGGTGACGAACGCCGCGCCGTCATGATCCGCACCTCCGTGGTCGGCTTGCCGGCCAACACAAAATCAACAAAACGGCGTGCGATGTTGATGCCGGTGACCCGCAGCGGCACCCGCATGCCGGACTGGACGATGCGGCCATCAAAGGACACCCAGGCCATGCGATGGGCCTCAAAGCGCCAGCGGCCCTCGGGCAAATCCTCGCGCTTGACCACCCCGCGCACGCCCATGCCGGGGATTTCCACCATCAGGCCCATCGGCCGGGCCTCGCTGATGAGGCCGTCGAAAACCGGCGGCGTGTCCGAGCTGGACACGCTTTGGAGATACTCCATCAACTTCAATTGCTTGGTCTCGCCCTCTGCCTCCGCCGATACCCGCTCGGTGTCGGATATATGCCGCGAAATTTCCCGCATCTCCGCAAACGCCGGCGTGCGGTCAGCCGGCTTGGGCGGATTTTCTAATATCGGCTGCAGGGCGCGATGCACGATGAGGTCGGCATAGCGGCGGATCGGGCTGGTGAAGTGGCAGTAGTCGCCCTTGGCCAGGCCGTAGTGGCCGAGCGACTCGGCGGAGTAGGCTGCGCGCTTGAGACTTTTGAGCAAGCCGAGCTTGATGACGTGCTCCTCGGGACTGCCCTTGGACTCGTCGAGGAGCTTCTGGATGTGCGCCCGGTTGGTTAGATCGCCGGGGGTGTAGCCGTAAAGTTTGGCGGTGGCGGTGTAATCCAGCAAGCGCGAGGGATCCGGATCCTCATGAATGCGGTGAATGGCCGGCTTTTGCCGCTCGCGCAACACCCGCGCCACAGCATCGTTGGCGGCCAGCATGCATTCCTCCACCAATTGGTGACTGGCAGTATGCACGACCGGATCAACCGCGATGGCGTGGCCCCGCTCGTCGAGGCGAACGCGGATTTCGGGCATTTCCAGGTCCAGCGCGCCGTGCTTGAAGCGGCGGCGGCGCAACACGCTGGCCATCCGCCACCCCTCGCGGACCGTTTCGGCCAGCGCCGGGTCGGAGCCCGCGGGTGCCGGTTGGCCGTCAATGATCGCCTGGGCCTGCTCGTAGGATAACTTGGCCCGGCTGTGAATGACCGCATCAATGAAACGCGCTTTCTTGACCTCCCCGTCGGGCGCAATATCTAACAAAGCACACTTGGTCAGCCGGTCGACATCCGGCTTGAGCGAGCAGATCCCGTTGCTCAACTCGGTGGGCAACATCGGCAGCACCCGGTCCACCAGATAGGTCGAGTTGCCGCGTTCGGCCGCCTCGCGGTCCAGCGCGCTGCCGGGTTTCACATAATGCGAGACGTCGGCAATATGGACAGCGAGGGTCCAGCCGCGGCCGGTCTTTTCCAACCAGATGGCATCGTCGTGGTCCTTGGCGTCGGCCTGATCGATCGTGATGACCAGCTTGTTGCGCCAATCCTTGCGGCGGGCGATCTCGGCCGGTTCGGGACTCTCCGGCGTGGCGCGCGCAGCCGCCAGAACCTCGTCCGAAAACGTCGTGCGCAAACCAAATCGGTTGATCACCGCGATCATGTCCACGCCTGCATCGCCGGGCCAACCGAGCACTTCGATGATGCGTCCGCGCGGCGTCGCCGCGCGCTCGGTCCATTGCGCAAGATCGACGACGACGAGCTGGCCGTTCTGCGCGGTGGTCTCGCCGATGATGTCGATATCGCCGTCGAGCGCCTTGTCATCGCATGTGACCGACGCGTGGCGCCCTTGCAGATGGAACACACCGACGAGGCGGCCTGAGCGGCGGCTGAGGACTTTTTCGACTTTGCCGGTGGGCTCGTCACCCGCCGCATCATTGCGGAATCCGCGGCGCAAATCGACCCGCGGCTTGGGCGTGCGGAGCGAAACCAGAACCCGGTCACCATCCAACGCGGTGGCAGCCTCGCGGCGCGGGATCTGGATGCGGGAAAGTGCGACGAGATCCAGGCCGGTGGCGACGTTCTGGTCGTCAGTGGGATCCGGAAAAAAGAACGCGTGGCCCTTGGGATGAAACTTCAGGGTGCCGACCAAACCCTTTGGCGGGCGGGCGCACAGTTCGTAGCGGGCATTCTTGCCGATGGCCAGCACGCCCTCCGCCACCAAGCCGTCGAGCACCGCGCGCAGCTCGCCACGGCGGTCCGGCGCCACCTTCAAGGGGCGGGCCAGCTCGCTCTTGGTCAGCGGCAGGTAGCCGCGGGAGCGCATGAATTCGAGCAACTGATCTCGGAGTGTGGCACCGGGCATGCCCGAGCTTGCGCCAATTCCTGCCGCCTCGCAACGCCAAAGCCGGAAAAATTCCATGCGGCGGGCGTTCGGTGAACTCAGAGGTCCCACGGGATGCCCGATACGGTTGGCTTGCCACCCGCAGTGCCCGCCCATCACTTTTGCGCCACCGCGACCGTTCTTCCGGCATTTTTTCATCCATACCCACCCATTCGACGCCCCCCTACCCGATTCCCTTCTGCAAATCCCTCACACTCCACAACCTCCCCGCCGCTGCAAGCGCCCCACTGCCCCGCAATCTGCGCGCGCCATCCTTGCGCTTCTCCCCAAACCGGTCCCGGCACCGCGCAAACACCTCATCCACAAACGCCCGGCTCCCAATCACCGCCCCATCCGAAAAATATCTCACCCGGCAGCGCAACATCCTGCCCAGCGCCACGTCCCGACTCCGCTCCAGTTGCGCCAATTCCGCTTCCACAGCCACCTTCTGCATCCCTTTCCTGAGCACTTTCACATTGCGCTTGCCGTCCTCGCCCACCACCTCTTTCAACCTCTCCTCACCCTCAGCTAACAACAGCATCCGGTACTCCTTCGACACCGCCCCCGCCCAGTGCCGCGCATCCGCCTCGTATCCCTTGTGCGCCATCAGCGCCCGCACCAGCCCAGCCCGCGCCTTCTTGCCATCCCCCCGCGCCCCGCCACCCATCGCCTCCCCATAACTGCTCCACCGGTACTCCGCTGGATCCGTAACCATCCCCGCCCTAACCGGGTTCAAGTCGATATAGGCCGCCATCGTCCGCGACGCCAGTCCATCCTCCACCAGCACGCTCTTGAAGCGGCCCTCCCACAGCGTGCCAGTCCGGGCATGGCGTGTGTTGAACCACCGCGTGAAACGCGCCAGCAAGGTCTTCATGAACTCACCCAAATCGTGCATCCGATAGGTATAGCGCTCGTGAATCGCCGCCACATATAACTCGCCCGCCAGTCCCTCGCGAACCACCTTGCGCGCCTCACGCAATTCCTTGGCCACCAAAAGCACTGCTGCTTCTGGATAGATCGCCCGCAAGCGATCCAATAGATCCCCGTCCGTTAATCCGCCCACCCGCATGGGTGGCACCTCTAGCAAAATGTGAAGGTGATTCCCCATCAAGCAGTATGACAGCACCCGGCAACCCGAGAAGTTCTCATACATCCGCATATAGCAGCGGAATCGTTCCTTTTCCTCTTGTCCGAATACCAAGCGCCTATCCACCACCCGCGTGACACAGTGATAGACCACCGGCTTCTCAGCAGAATCCTTCCACGGTGCCAGCCAGCGTGCGCGTCTCATGAAATTGGCGTGGTTTGATTGTTTGAATCGGCGTAACGCCGAAACTCCAACCAACCGGTGACACAATACCGCATTCCACCGGATGGTCAACTACCGTCTCTGATTATTTCTCTGTCCCCTTATGCCCGATTCCCATTGACTCCGCTTGGGGATTGAGGAGGATTGTGCACGCCATGGCAGAACATTCAATGCGAACCACCCCTGACAGCTGCCTCCCGCTTGCTAATGCGATTGCACGCGAGCGGATCAGCATGCGGGCAGGAGCCAGGGGGACCTATCCCGGAGATGCTCTGGCACCTGCGGTCTTGCCGGGCCTCATGACCGCAGGCATTTGGAATGCCGTGGGACCGCAGGACTGGGGATTGCCTTGGCACCGCAATGAGGGAATCGAAATCTGCTGTATGCTCACCGGACAGACAGCCTTTTCCACCGATATGGAAAATGCCATGAACCACCAAAGCTTGGAGAACAACCGATGAACCAACAATCCGTGAAACCGTCCGACGTTCCAACGATCCCCGCCACACGCACCTGGAGCCGTCGTGCGTTCCTCGGCAGCGGCGCCACGGCGCTGACCGCAGTGGCAGGATTTCCCTCCATCATCCCAGCCTCCGCATTGGGCAAGGATGGTGCCACGGCACCAAGCAACCGGATCACTCTGGGGGTGATTGGCTGCGGGCCGCAGGGGCGCGGCGACTTGAGTGGCTTCCTGGGCCAGAAGGATTGTCAGGTCGTGGCAGTGTGCGATGTGAAGTCCGATCAATTGGACCACGCGAGGAATGCGGTGAACGAGTGCTATCAGAACCAGGATTGCAAGACCTATCATGACCTGCGTGAACTGGTCGCACGCAAGGACATCGATGCCTGCCTGATTGCCACGCCGGACCATTGGCATGTCATGGCCGCGCTTGCTGCGGTGAATTCCGGCAAGGATATCTATCTTGAAAAGCCGTTGGGCGTGACCTTGGAGGAAGGCCGGGTTTTGCGGGCTGCCGTTCACCGCGCCAAGCGCGTGTTTCAATTCGGCACCCAACAGCGGTCATCCCAAAGATTCCGGATGGCGGCGGAACTGGTGCGCAACGGGCGCATCGGCAAGCTCAAGCATATCAATGCCTGGGCGCCGGGCAGCTCCCCGGGTGGTTCGCTCAAGCAACTGCCCGTGCCCGCCGGATTGGACTACGACCTGTGGCTCGGCCCTGTCCCAGCCACTCCTTACACGGAGAATCTCTGCACCGACAACAGCGAATTGAAGACATGGTGGTTCAATTCCAAATTCGCCCTCGGCTTTATCGCCGGCTGGGGAATCCACCCGCTGGACATCGCAATGTGGGGAGCTGGCAAGCTCCTCGAAGGATCCGTCACCGTCGAGGGGCGCGGAAAATTCCACGCGGCCGAGGGCGCTTGCGACACCGCCACCACCTGGGAAGTGGATTATCAATTCTCTTCCGGGGTGACCATGAAATTTGTCGGTGTGCCTAACGGCGGGAATGTTGGCGGAGCAACCGGCGATCCGTTTGTTCACGGCGATGAATGGGCACAGCGGTATCGCCGGATCGACAGCCACGGGACGGCTTTCGAAGGGGAGGACGGATGGGTTCATGTGGACCGCAATCATATCAACCTTCAGCCGGAATCCCTTGTCAATACCGACTTTGATCACCTCTCAACCCAACTCATCCACAGTTCCAGTCATTCCCGCAATTTCCTCGACTGCGTGAAAAGCCGCGCGGATACCATCTGTCCGATCGACGAGGCCGTCGCAGGAGACGCACTCTGCCATATCGCCGACATTGCGATTCGCCTCGGTCGCAAGCTCACATTTGATACCAAATCCGAGCATTTCGTGAGCGACGATGAGGCGAATCTCCGGCTCAATGCCCGGCCCATGCGCAAACCTTGGCATCTTTGATTTCCTGACGCAATCTCCACGCTCCGCTCCACATGATATCACTCAAACTCATTTTGTTCCGGCTGGCCGCTGTGCTTGCCTTGGGCATCGTGCCGCTTGCGGCCTCAGCGGCAGATAATGGCCTGGCGTGGAAACGGGAAGAGGGTTCCGTCGCCTTGCTCCTGGATGCGCAGGCCGTCTGGCAGTTCAATTTCGGGGCGAACGCCAGCAAGCCGTTTTTTCATCCCGTGGCCTTGCCGGGCGGACCGGTGATGACGTGGAATCACACGCCGGATCATCCGTGGCATCACGGCCTGTGGTTTTCGTGGAAACTCATCAACGGCGTCAATTACTGGGAAGAGGACCCAGCGACCGGGCTGTCGGATGGCCGGACCGAGTGGCGCAATCCGCAGATTGAAACGCGGCCGGACTGCTCCGCCCGCATCGTGATGGAGATCAACTATCATCCCGCACCCCATGCCCAATCCATCCTGACCGAGCAGCGGGTGATTGAGGTTTCAGCGCCGGACAAGGAGGGCAATTACCATCAGGATTGGACGATGACTTTCACGGCCGGCAGCGAAGAGGTCCAGCTGGACCGGACGCCGCCGCCGGGCGAGCCGGAGGGAGTGTCATGGGGCGGCTATGCCGGCCTGTCCGTCCGACTGGCGTCGGGAATCACCCATGTGCAGGCGATCACGACGCTTGCGGCTGAACCGGTGAAATTCACTGACGGGTGCTATCGCGGAGCGGCGGCGGCGATGGATTATTCCGGATTGTTCGAGGGACGCGAGGCGGGTTTTGCCATCGTTGATTGCGAGTCTAACTTGAACAGTCCTTCACCGTGGTATGCCATCAACACCGAACCCATGCACTACTTCTCACCGGCCGTGATTTGCCAACACCCGCGCACCATCAAGGCAGGCGGGCAACTGATCCTGCGCTATCGGGTCATTGTGCATCCGGGCCGTTGGAGCGCGGAACAACTGCGCCAGGCGTCCTTAAGCGTCACGCCAAACATTGCTCTGGCGGCGGCTACCGCCGCCCCCGCATTTCGGGTGCTGGTATTTTCCAAGACTCTGGGATACCGCCACACCAACATCCCAACAGGCATCGCAGCCATCCGGGAACTCGGAGAGAATAATCATTTTGCCGTGGATGCCACCGAGGATTCCGGCGCATTCACGGCGGAGAATCTAAAACGCTATCAGGCAGTGGTCCTGCTCAGCGTCACGGGTGACGTCTGGAACGCGGAGCAGCAGGAGGCGTTCAAGCAATGGTTGTTAGGTGGGGGCGGGTTGGCCGCGATCCACGGGTCGGTCTTCGGGCCGCTGGCATGTGAGGACCAATGGAAGTGGTATGGAGAGGTGTTCTGTTGCGCATTCAAAGACCATTCCAGCGTCCAACCGGGCGTCGTCACGCTCGAGGGTGCCAAACATCCCTCGACCGCCGGGTTGCCGGAAAGATGGCAGCGCAGCGACGAGTGGTACAACTTCGATGGCAATCCGCGGGGCAAGGCCCAGATCCTGGCCACGGTGGACGAATCCACCTATCAGGGAGGCAATATGGGCAAGGACCACCCGGTCGCCTGGTGCCGTCCGGTCGGCAGGGGCCGGCTGTGGTTCACCGCCATGGGCCACACCGAGAGCGCCTTCAGCGAGCCGTTTTTCCTTCAACATCTCCTCGGCGGGATCCGCTACGCCGCTCAAGCCACGTCCGGCGATCCGTCCGATCCAGAACCAGCATCTTCTTCCCGCCCACCAGTCCCTTCGCCGCCCTGATGCGCCTGATGCAACGCACCAATCCCCACGCGTTTCCCGGTATTGAAGCTGAAGCTCCTGTGCCACAAACGCCTTCACGACTGCGAAGGACTCGTTCCGGTTCGTCGTACCCGTTAGCGCGGGGTCCATATGTATCTTTTCTCTGTCCCTTTATACGAGGCAGGCTTCCTCCGCCGTGTATCTTTTCTCTGTCCCTTTATACGAGGCGGGCTTCCTCGGCCGCACGCTCAATGGAGTGGCGGCATTCCGTGTCGCGGCACAGGTCGAGTGGGCCGAGACGGAACAGGCCGCCGGGGTCTCGGAAAGGCGCAATTGTTTGCATTGCCTTCGGGCACCACTTGGACTATTTTCGGTCACGCAAGCCCCCAATCCATCAACCCTCATGAATTCCCCAGCCTCCCGCCGCCCCCGCGGTTTCACCCTCATCGAATTGCTCGTCGTCATCGCCATCATCGTGGTGCTGGCAGCCGCCGGGTTCTCCGCCGGCATCGTCGCCATGAATCATGCCAAAAAACTCTCCTCGGTCGCCACCGCTCGCGCACTGGAGAACGCTGTCAACAATTTCTACACCGAGTACGGCAGCCTGCCGGACGTGAACTACAGGGTGAAAACCGACGGTGGCGAGGGCGTGCGACTGCTCAACATCTTGCTGGGCCTGGAGGAAAGTTCCGCCAAGATGCAGAATTTGCGCATGATCAAGTTGCTCAACGCGGTGGAAACCAAGACCAAATCCAAAGGCTTGCTTTACAGCGCCAACGGCCGCGCCGCAGAAGGCCTCTACGATGCCTGGGGCAGCCCGTTCACTGTCGAAATGGACGTCAATTATGAGGAGCGCCTGCGCGTGACCGTCGGCGACAAAACCACCATCCTCAACGGCCGCCGCGTAGCAGTCTATTCCCCCGGTGCCGATAAAATCTACGGCACCACCGACGATGTGAAGACCTGGTGAGGATGAGCGAGCGGCGCTTTGTGAGCGCCAATCTGTTGCGGCGCTCTGTGAGGCCAATCTGTTGTTGCGACGCTCTGTGAGTGCCGTTGTGAACGAAATGACGCTCGCCGGATATGCGAGCTGATTGGCGGTTCATGCGCTTCGGCGGTCACCGGCATGCCGCTACAAGGCGCGGGCTCATTGGGGGCGCATTCGCTTCGGCGGTCACCGGCATGCCGCTAGAAGACGCGGGCTCATCGGCGGCTCATGCGCAGCGGCGGTCATAGACGCGCCGCTACAAGACGCGGGTTCATGGACTAGAGCGGCGCCAGGCCGAGCATTTCCGGCAGGGCCTCGCGCGGGCGCCAGGTGAGCAACTCCGGCTCGCCGTGAGTGACCAGCACGGTGTGCTCGAAGTGGGCGGATGGCTTGCGGTCATCGGTGATGACGGTCCAACCGTCCGCCAAGATGCGCACCGTGGGAACCCCGGCGTTGATCATTGGCTCGATGGCAAGAGTCATGCCGGGCAACAAGGTGGTCGTCACGCCCGCCGGGCGGAAATTGGGAATCTGCGGCTCCTCGTGGAGACGGCGGCCGACCCCGTGGCCGACGAACTCGCGCACCACCGTGTAACCCCGTGGCACCACGAAGGCTTCCACCGAGCCGCACAAATCGGCCAGGCGGGCGCCGGGCCGGGCATGGCTGATGGCTTGATAGAGCGACTCCTCGGTCACAGCTAACAAATGGCGGGTGGCCTGCGGCAAATCGCCGGCGGCGACCGTGGTGGCATTATCGCCGATAAAGCCGCTCTTGATGATGCCGACGTCGATTTTGACGATATCACCCGGCAGGATCCGGCGCGGGCCGGGAATGCCGTGGACGACTTCCTCGTTGACGGAGATGCAGGTGTAGCCGGGATACCCGCGGTAGCCCAAAAACGCGCTCTTGCAATCGTGCTGGCGCATCAGCTGAGCCGACAGCAAATCGAGCTCGGCGGTGGTGCGGCCGGGTTCCACCGCCTTGGCGAGCGCCTGCAAAATGGCCGAGGCGATCGCCCCGGCCGCCCGCATGAAATCGATTTCGCGCGCGGATTTGATCGGGATGCGGACGCGGCGGGACACCTTGCTGGAGGGGTGGAGAAACTAACAACAGCCCACTCAGGACTTGTAGATGTAGGCGGTGATGCCGAAGACGATAAGGATGGCGATAACCACCCACAGATAGACCAGCGCGGTGCGCGAGGCACCCCCGCCGGTTTGGGTGAGGCGATCATAGCGGCCCTTGAGTTTGCCTTTGCGCAGGAACCCGTCGTAATGCTTCTGGAGAAGGTGGGTTTCCACCTGGCGCATGACGTCGAGGATCACGCCGACCATGATGAGCAGCGAGGTGCCACCGAAGAAATGCAGCACCAGCGATCCGGGCGGCAGACCGACGATTTTACCCACGCCCACCGGCAGGATGAAGATGACAGTTAGGAAGATGGCACCGGCAAAGGTCAGCCGGGTCATTGTGAAGTCGAGGAAATCGGCGGTGGGCTTGCCGGGGCGCACACCGGGGACATAGCCGCCATTGCGCTTGAGGTCTTCGGCAATCTGGGAAGGCTGGAACATCATCGCCACCCAGAAGTAGGAGAACAGGAAAATGCCAATGCCGCCTAGAATGTAATAATAGGTGCCGCCGCCGGCCAGTTCACCATACAACTTGGTGGACCACGCCTGATGCGGGAAGAACCACTGCAGCATCATCGGCGGCAACGACAGCACGGCCGAGGCGAAGATGATCGGCATCACACCTGCGTAGTTCACCTTGAGCGGCAGGTACTGGGTCTGGCCGCCGAATTGCTTGCGACCGACGTTGCGCTTGGCGTATTGCACAGCGATGCGTCGCTGCGCCTGGGTGATGGAAATGGTGGCGGCAATGACCACCAGCAGGAGGGCGATCATGACGACCATCATCAGCGAGTGGAACCCCTGATTCTCACCGCTGGTGAAGTATTTCCACGCCTGGATGAGCGCGCCTGGCAGCGCCGAAATGATGTTTACCGTGATGATGATCGATACACCGTTGCCGATGCCCTTGTCAGTCATCTGGTCGCCAAGCCACATCAACAACATGGTGCCGGCCACGATCGTTAGAATCGTGAGGGTCATCCACATGACCGACGGGTCGGGCACCAAAGTGCCGAACTTATCCACGCCGGCCATGTATGGGATGCTGGCGGGATTCATCAGGCTGCGGGTGACGAAGAACCCCTGCACCAAGGCAATGCCAATGGTGATGTACCGGGTGTACTGGGTGATTTTCTGGCGGCCGCCGTCTTCACGGGCCAAACGCGAGAGCTTGGGCACGATGGCCGTCATCAACTGCACCACGATGGAAGCCGAAATGTACGGCATGATGCCGAGGGCGAAAATGCCCGCTTGTTGCAGACCGCCGCCGGAGAACACCGTTAGCAGCGCGGTGATGCCGCCCGTCGGGCTGGCCGGATCCGCCTTTTGCAGACTATCCAACCACAGCTTGATGACGGTGGCATCAACGCCGGGAATGGTCACGTGAGTACCGAGACGGACAATCACGATGAGGGCGAGGGTGAACAGGATGCGGTCGCGCAGTTCGGGGATTTTCCAGGTGTTGGCAAAGGCGGAGATCATGACTGAGTGGGGGCGGAAATGAGGATGATGTTAGAAACACGACGAGGAAGTGCGCAGGCACTTCCTCACCGGAGAATAAATGACGACAGCAGATGACATCAAGCGGGCGACTGAATAGAGCCACCGGCCTTTTCGATCTTCTCACGGGCGGAAGCACTCGCGGTCTTGACCACCAGGGTCAGCGCCTTGGTGACTTCGCCGGTGCCGAGCACCTTGACAAAATCGCAGCGGCCGTTGAGCAGTCCGCAGAGGCGCAGGGCGGCTTCATCGACGATGGCACCGGCTTCGAACATGGCATCGAGGTCACCGACGTTGACCACGCCGGGAACGTCGCGGAAGTCATAGTTGTTGAAGCCGCGCTTGGGCAAGCGGCGATGGAGAGGCATCTGGCCGCCTTCGAAGCCGACGCGGGTGCCGCTGCCGGAACGGGCTTTCTGCCCCTTGTTGCCTTTGCAGGAGGTTTTGCCGTGGCCGGAGCTTTCGCCGCAGCCAAGCCGCTTGACGCGATGTTTGGCACCGGGATTGGGGCTGAGTGTTTGGAGATTCATGGGAGAGATGTAGTTATTGGTTAGACGTTACGGGTTACTAGTTGGCGGTTATGCGGGGATTGCGGTGGCAAGAGCCCCTTGCAGATAACTAATAACAAATAACTTTGGACAAGTTTAGACCGTCTTCTCGCGCTTTTTCTTGCCGCGGGCGGACAGGACCTGGTCGCGGGTGCGGAGTTGCGACAGAGCCTTGAGGGTGGCCTTGACGACGTTGGCGTGATTGGATGAACCCATCGACTTGGCGAGGATGTCGCGAATGCCGACCGCTTCACACACGGCGCGCACACCGCCGCCGGCGATGATGCCGGTACCGGGTGAGGCCGGCTTGAGCAGCACCTTGCCGCCGCCGAATTCGGCGTAAATTTCGTGGGGGATGGTGCCATCGACGATGCACATTGGTTTGAGCACCTTCTTGGCACCTTCGCTGGCTTTCTTGATGGCGTCGGCCACTTCGTTGGCCTTGCCGAAGCCGAGGCCGACTTTGCCGGTCTTGTTGCCTGAGACCACCAGAGCGGAGAAGCTGAAGCGGCGACCGCCCTTGACGACCTTGGCGCAACGATTGATGAAGACGACCTTTTCGGAAATCTCGTTGCCTTCCGAATCGGTCGGCACAGCGCGTTCTTCACGCCGCGGTCCACGGCCACGGCCGCCTTGGCCGCCGCCTTGGCCGCCTTGGCCGCCGCCACCCTGACCGCCACGGCCTTGGCCGCCACCGCGGTATTCGCGGACGGGTGGGGCGATGATAACGGGTGCGGTAACGGCTGCGGGTGCGGCCGGTTCCGGAGCCGTCGGCTCGATATTTGGTTCTGGATTAGTTACCATGATGGGATGGGCGTTAGAATTTGAGTCCGCCTGCACGGGCTGCGTCGGCGAGGGCTTTGACTTTGCCGTGATAGAGGTGACCGCCGCGGTCAAAGACCACGGCGCTGATGCTGGAGGCCAGGGCGCGCTCGGCGAGGAGCGTGCCGACCTGGCTGGCGCTGATCACATTGGACGAAGCCGCTTCGAAGGACTTGTCCAAGGTCGATGCCGAACACAGCGTGCGGCCGTGGGCGTCGTCGATGACCTGTGCGTAGATGTGCTGATTGGAGTAATGGACGGCGAGACGCGGGCGCTCTGCAGTGCCGACGACTTTGCGGCGGATGCGGTTGTGGATGCGCCGGCGGATGTCCTTGCGATTGATTGTGCTCATAATGCCGTAATGGGAATGGGGGTGATGGCGGCGAAGGTGGATTATTTGCCGACGCTTTTGCCTTCCTTGCGGCGGACATGTTCACCGACGTAGCGGACGCCTTTGCCCTTGTAGGGTTCGGGCGGATAGTAGGCGCGCACTTCGGCGGCGAATTGGCCGACGAGTTGCTTGTCGATGCCTTCCACCTTGATTTTGGTGTTGTCAACGACGGTGACAGTGAGGCCGGCGGGGATGGGGTGAAGCAGCGGATGGGAGCGGCCGAGGGAAAGGTCAAGATCGGACCCCTTGACGGCGGCGCGGAGACCGACGCCTTGGATTTCGAGGTTCTTGACGTAGCCTTGGGTGACGCCGAGGATCATGTTTTGAACCAACGAGCGGGCGGTCCCGTGGAGGGCCCGGTGTTGGCGCAATTCACTGGCGCGTGACACGACGACGAGACCGTCTTCGTTTTTGAGGGAGATGCCGTCCGGGAGGCTGAAGTCGAGTTGGCCTTTGGGGCCTTCGACGATAACGGTGCGGCCGTCGAGCTTGACGGCGACTTTTTCCGGGAGGGAGATTGGTTTGAGACCGACTCGTGACATAGTATTAAGTTCCTTTGGCGAGTTGGGGGTTACCAGATGAAGGCGAGGAGTTCGCCGCCAAGTTTTTGCCGTTTGGCGGAGCCGCCGGACATCACGCCTTTCGAGGTTGAAAGGATCGAGATACCGAGGCCGGACATGACGGCGGGGATTTCGTCGAAGCCGACGTATTTGCGGCGGCCGGGTTTGGACACGCGCTTGAGGTCGGTGAGGACCGCACGGCCTTCGAGAAACTTCGGTTTGAGCTTGAGCGAGGTGCGACTGGTGGTGACGACCTCATAATTCCAGATGTAGCCTTCCTCCTGGAGGATGCGGGCGATGTCCGCCTTGATCTTGGAGTAGGGAGCGGTGAATTCCTCGTTGCCGGCGTTGCAAGCATTCTTGAAACGGGTGAAGAAGTCGGCGATTGGATCGGTTAGAACTGCCATGGTGGGGATTCCTGTGTGGGTTGGGCCGGTGGTTTATTGTGCGGCGGCTGCAGCGGCCGCAGCGGCGGCTTCGGCTTCAACTTCGGTGGCCTTTTTCATATCGCGGAAAGGCATGCCGAGTTCGGCGAGGAGTTCGCGGCCACCGGCATCGGTGGCGGCGGTGGTCACGAAGATCAGGTCGAAGCCGATGTGGCGTTTGATCTGGTCGATTTCGATTTCGGGGAAGATCGCCTGGTCCTGGATACCGCATGCGTAGTTGCCGCGGCCGTCGAAGGACTTGGAGGAGATACCACGGAAGTCGCGGATGTTAGGTGCGGTGATGTGGATGAAGCGGTGCATGAACTCCCACATGCGGGCACCGCGCAAAGTCACGCGGGCACCGAGGGGTTCACCCTCGCGGAGTTTGAAATTGGCAACCGCCTTCTTGGAGAAGGAAATCGACGGCCGTTGCCCGGTGATCTTGCTGATCTCGTTGGCAGCGTCATCGACGGCGAGCTTGCGGTCGGGCGATTTGCCCATGCAGGAGGTCACCACGATTTTTTCGAGGCGGGGCACCTGATGGATGTTGGTATAGCCGAACTTCTTCTGGAGGTTCGGGACGACCTTGTCTTGGTAGTGTTGTTGTAGGGGTGGGATGGTCATGGCAGTGGCGGGTCAGCGCGGGGTTGAGGTGGCGCTTAAGCGCGGCCGGAAGCGGGTGCTTCAGGCCAGTTTCTTTACATTGGAGATATGGATCGGTCCGTCGATGGTTTTGATGCCGCCATCGGGTTCTTTTTCGGATTTCTTGACGGCTTTTTTGATCGGGCGGCCGCCTTCGACGACGACTTTGCCCTTGGCCGCGTCAACGCTGAGCACGAGGCCGCTTTTGCCTTTGTGATTACCGGCGATAATTTGGACTTGGTCGCCCTTTTTGACGTGAGTCTTGATTTTGCTCATCAGATGGAAAGTGGTGGGATGTTAGGGATGGCGGCGGGCTTCAGAGCACCTCGGGGGCGAGGGAGACGATTTTCATAAACCCCTTTTCGCGGAGTTCACGGGCGACGGGCCCAAAGATGCGGGTGCCGCGCGGATTGTTATCCTTGTCGATGAGCACCACCGCGTTGGTATCGAAGCGCAGAACCGAGCCATCGGGACGGCGGATCGGATAGGCGGTGCGCACGATCACGGCCTTGACCACGCTGCCCTTTTTGACGGAGGCGGTGGGGGTGGCATCGCGGATGTGGCAGGTGATGACGTCGCCGATGCGGGCGGAACGGGTGCGTTTGCCGAGCACGCCAATCATTTTTGCGGAGCGCGCGCCGGTATTGTCGGCGACGGCTATCATGCTTTCCATTTGGATCATGGCAGTAAAATCGTAAGAGGTGGAGGAATTGAGGGGAAAAGACGGACGGGCAGCGGCAAGGTGATCAATGCGTGATGACTTCCTGCAGGGTCCAACATTTCAGTTTGGACAACGGGCGGGTTTCCACGATGCGCACGCGGTCGCCGATTTGGGCCTGGCGGTCCTCATCGTGGACGTAGTACTTCTTGGAGCGCTTGACGATCTTGTTGAACTTCGGATGGGGAACACGTGCGATGTGCTCGACGACGATGGTTTTCTCCATCTTATTCGATATGACGAGGCCGACGCGTGTCTTGCGCAAGTGCAGCCGGGTTTCCTGGGGAGTGTCGCTCATGGGGGGGAGTGGTTAGGCGTGGGCTCGCAGCGGATCAGGCGCTTTTGCGGGCGGAGAGGATGGTGAGGATACGGGCGACCTCGCGGCGCACGATGCGGATGCGGGCGGAGTTCTCGAGTTGGCCGGTGGCCTGCTGGAGACGGAGATTGAGGGCTTCCTGCTTGAGATCGCGGAGCCGGACGGCTAGCTCGTCGGCGGAGCACTCGCGGATGTCTTTAACTTTGGTTTTGGCCATGATGGAATCGGATAGGGGCTGTAGCGGCGGGACGGGCCTCAGAGATGAGGATTGCGGACGATGAGGCGGGTGCGGATGCCCAACTTGTAGGACGCCAAGCGCATGGCTTCGCGGGCCTGGCTTTCAGGGATGCCGCCGATCTCGAAGAGGACATTGCCAGGGCGGACCACGGCGACCCAACCTTCGACGGCGCCTTTGCCCTTGCCCATACGGGTTTCAGGGGGGCGGGATGTGATCGGTTTGTGCGGGAAGATGCGGATCCAGACCTTGCCCTTGCGCTTGAGGGAGCGGTTGATGGCGATACGGCAGGCTTCAATCTGACGGTTGGTCATCCAGCCGCGGTCAAGCGTTTGGAGGCCGAAGTCACCGAAGGCGACGGTGGTTCCGGTCTGGGCATTGCCAGAGCGGCTTCCGCGGTGGCTTTTGCGGAACTTGGTTCGTTTGGGCATTAAGGCCATGGCTCAGTCCTTCTTGGGTAAAATGTTCGGTTAAAAAAACGGTGAATCGATTGGAGAAATCAGTTGCGCGGGGGACCCGGGCGGCGGTTGTTGCGGTCCCCGCGGTCGCCGCGGTCACCACGATCTCCGCGGCCCTGTTGGGGTGCCTTGGGGTCTTCCTCCTTTTTATTGACCCAGCACTTGACACCAATGATGCCGTAGAGCGTGCGGGCTTCGGCGAAGCCGTATTCCAGCGGGACGCGCAGCGTTTGCAGCGGCACCTTGCCTTCGCGGTAGGACTCGGAGCGGGCGATGTCGGCACCGCCGAGGCGGCCGGCAACGCGCAGGCGGATGCCTTCGGCACCGAATTCCATGGCGGTTTGGATAGCGCGTTTCATGGCGCGGCGGAAACTGATGCGGCGCTCGAGCTGGACGGCGACCTGCTCGGCAACGAGTTGGGCGTCGAGTTCGGGCTTGCGGATTTCCAAGATATCGAGTTTGACTTGGGCGCCTTTGCAGAGCTCGGCGATTTCCTTGGTCATGACTTCGATTTCCTTGCCTTGGCGGCCGATGATGAGGCCTGGGCGGGAGGTGTGGAGGGTGACGCGGACGCTGTTCCAAGCGCGCTCGACGACCACCTTGGCCAGGCCGGCGTTCTGGAGTTTATTACGCAGGTAGGCGCGGACGGAAAGATCCTCGTGGAGCTTATCGGTGTAGTCCTTGCCACTGGCATACCACTTGGAGCGCCAGTCCTTGTTGACAGCGAGGCGGAATGCGATCGGATTTACTTTCTGGCCCATGGTCGGTGAGGGATGAGATTAATGAGGGAGGGTTCAGGCTTGTGCTTCTTCTTCTG
>CAIVSK010000207.1 GCA_903908495.1 Akkermansiaceae bacterium | reverse complement strand
TGCAACGCGCCTGACCCCCTCAACCTGATGAGCATCCACGCCTATGGGGACGATTTCAAACCGCAGCGCATGAACGTCGCGGTGGAGGTGGCACGCAAGCTGCACAAGCCGCTCTACATCGGCGAATTCGGCGTCAGCGGGCCGCGGTCCAAGGACGGCGAGGCTGAATTCCGCAAGCAATTGGCCATCATCAAAGAACAGAAGGTGGTGCTGGCCTGCCTGTGGGAATTCGATGTGAAGCCCATACCCCGCCCGGAATGGCTGGTGTCGCCCACCAATGACAAGCTCTACATGATCGAAGCCATCGAAGCCGTCAACCGCGCCTGGACGGTGGAACCTGTGCAGCCCGTCTTACAGAAAACACATTAAGCGGTTTGATTTCCGATTGATGAGTGTTGATTGCTTGAATGCTGATGGGATGTTGAGGTGGCGTTTCGTCACTTCAACACTCAAAAATCATCAATCGGCAATCATCAATCGAAGGGGTTTCCGAATAGGAGCCAATCTGCTTGGCGGGCTACGCTAGTTTGAACGATAGGTTGTGGTTTCCACTGCACGCGTGGCCGGATGCCTGACGGTGGTTTCCTCAGTGGTGGTGGTGGTGGAGCGCGTGCCCGGCACGACTCGCTCCTCGGCGCAACTGGGAAGGAAGCCGAGGGCGCCGACAGCCAGGATGCAGATAATAAGTGTTTTCATATGGGTAGGGTAACACCCCATGGTGCGCCCTGCGGTCGATTTGATACATTGCGCCCGTGAGACACAACGAGCATCTGAAGCGCGGAATTCCGGCTCCCTGCCGCGAGATTTATCAGTCACCCGATCTGCTGATCACTGCTGGCCCGCCTTGAGGCCGCGGCTTCTGGGGTCATATGTCACGGCCCCGCCCGGAACACCCATTCTCCTATAGCTAACCAATACACAACTAGTGATGAAAAAAAGCAAAAATGCCCTCGCCGATCCCCCAACCATGTACCCGACGGGAATCGACCTTCCGCTCAATGAACGGATCGAACTGAACACGCTGATCAATCTGCGCCTGGCGTCCGCCATCGACCTGCAATTGCAATTGAAACAAGCCCATTGGAATGTCAAGGGTCCATGCTTCATCGGTTTGCACGAGCTATTTGATAGTATCGCGGCAGCCGTGGAAAGTTATGTGGATATGATCGCCGAGCGCGTCGTGCAACTTGGCGGCACCGCCGAAGGAACGGTGCGGGTCGCGGCTAGCCGGTCGCGGCTTGACGAATATCCCCGAAGAATTCGGCATCGTGAACCGCGGCATGGCCCGCAATCGCGCCGTCGCTTTGGCCGTAATGAACGGCCGACCACCGCAGGAGGTTTCCAAGGCAGATTGGGAGGAGGCCAAACGCGGACTTGCGGAGAAACCTGAAAAGTAAGCTTGCAGCAAGCCACCTATGATACCCAGCGCAGCACCACCCACCGTGTCGGCCACGCCGTCCGTTCCATTGCCGGGCCAGGCAGCGGCTCCAACTGCCGTCCCTGTGGTCCCGAGGCCATGGAGGAATCGCGTGCTGGCCGCCGGGGTTGCGGCACTCGTTGTCGCCCTCGCGGTGGGTGGGTGGGTTTACCTGCACCCGTCAGGTCCGGGCGCGGGCTTTGTCAGCGGCAATGGCCGCGTGGAAGCGACCGAGATTGATCTGGCCACCAAGCTCGGCGGGCGGGTGGAGGAAATTCTCGTCAATGAGGGGGATTTCGTCCAGTCCGGCCAATTGTTAGCCAGGATGCGGATTGACGTGCTCTCCGCACAACGCGACGAGACCCGGGCCCAGTCGCGGCAGGCCGTCAATGCGGTTGCCAGTGCCGAGGCGCAGGTGTCTGCCAAACAAAGTGAAACCGTGGCGGCGCAGGCGACGGTGGTGCTGCGGGCCAGCGAACAGGACGCCGCACAACGACGCTTCACACGCACCGAAAATCTTGCTAACAAAGGGGCCCTCCCGCAACAGAATCTCGACGACGACCGTGCCGCGGTCCATGGCGCGGAGGCTGCCATCAAAGCCGCGCAAGCGCAGGTGGCCGCCGCCCAAGCCGCCACTCGGTCCGCGCAAGCGCAGTTGGCCGGCGCAAAATCCGGCGTGGCGGCCAGCGAGGCGACCATCGCCCGGGTCGAAGCCGACATCGTCGACAGTGCACTCAAGTCGCCGCGCGATGGCCGGGTGCAATACCGGGTTGCGCAGCCCGGTGAAGTGCTGGCCGGCGGCGGCAAGGTGCTCAACCTGGTGGACCTCAGCGATGTCTATCTGACGTTCTATCTTGCCGAGGCCGTGGCAGGCAGGGTGGCGCTCGGCAGCGAGGTGCGAATCGTTCTGGATGCCGCGCCGCAATATGTGATTCCGGCGCAGGTCTCCTACGTGGCGAGTGTGGCGCAGTTCACGCCCAAGACGGTGGAAACCAAAAGCGAGCGCCAGAAGCTGATGTTCCGCGTCAAGGCGCAGTTCAGCAAGGAATTGCTAGTGAAACATATCAAACTGGTCAAAACTGGGTTGCCCGGAGTGGCTTGGCTCAAGCTGGATGCCACAGCCGAATGGCCGGCCAATCTTGCCATCAAGGTACCCCAATGAACTCCGCGCCCACCGCCCCCGTCGCCAGGCTGCTAGACGTGAGTTTGGTTTATGGCAAATCGGTGGCCCTGGCCTGCGTCAGCCTCGATATTCCGGCGGGACGGATGGTCGGCTTGATCGGGCCCGATGGAGTGGGGAAATCCAGCCTGCTTGCCTTGCTGGCCGGCGCAAAGGCGGTGCAGAACGGACGTGTTGAGGTGCTCGGCGGCAATATGGCGGATGCACGCCACCGCGAGGATGTGTGCCCGCATATCGCCTATATGCCACAGGGGCTGGGGAAAAACCTCTATCCGACATTGTCGGTCGAGGAAAACCTCCAGTTTTTCGGCCGCCTGTTTGGCCACGATACGGCCGAGCGGCGGCGGCGGATTGACGAGCTGACCGGCCGCACCGGTCTAACCCAATTCCTGGCGCGTCCGTCCGGTCAGCTTTCAGGCGGCATGAAACAGAAACTGGGGCTATGCTGCGCACTGATCCACGATCCGGATCTGCTGATCCTCGACGAACCGACCACCGGCGTGGACCCGCTGGCCCGCGCCCAATTTTGGGACTTGATCCGCCACATCCGCGAGGATCGCCCCGGCATGAGCGTCATCGTGGCCACGGCCTACATGGACGAAGCCCAACGCTTCGACCAGTTGGTGGCAATGGATGCCGGACAGGTGCTGGCCACCGGATCACCCGCCGAATTGCTAGAACGCTCGCACTGTGAATCGCTCGATGCGGCGTTCATCGCCCTGCTGCCGGAGGCGCAGCGCCGCGACCACCGTCCCGTGACCATTCCGCCACTGGCGGCCGCAATAGACGCCCAAATCGCCATCGAAGCCACCGGCCTCACGATGCGGTTCGGCGACTTCGTGGCCGTCGACCACGTCAGTTTCAGAATTCGCCGGGGTGAAATTTTCGGATTCATCGGATCCAACGGATGTGGCAAATCCACCACGATGAAGATGCTCACCGGGTTGTTGCCGCCCAGCGAGGGGCACGCCACCTTGCTCGGGCACAAGATCGATTCCAAGGATATCGCGACGCGGCGGCGGGTGGGCTACATGTCACAGTCGTTTTCGCTCTACACCGAGCTCACGGTGCGCCAGAATCTCGTGCTGCATGCGTGCTTGTTTCAAGTGCCGCAACCCGCAATCCCGCAGCGTGTGGCCGAAATGGCGCGGCGTTTCGGCCTGCTGGAGGAGCTCGACGCGATGCCTGACAAACTGCCACTCGGCATCCGCCAACGGCTGTCGCTCGCCGTCGCCATGGTGCATCAACCGGAGTTATTGATCCTCGACGAGCCAACCTCGGGCGTGGACCCCATTGCTCGCGACAGTCTCTGGCAGTTGATGATCGATCTGGCGCGCAATGACAAGGTCACGATCTTTATTTCCACCCACTTCATGAATGAAGCCGGGCGTTGCGACCGCATTTCCCTCATGCACGCCGGTAAGGTGCTGGTCACCGATGCGCCCGCCGAACTCGTGCGCTTGCGCGGCGCGGCTTCGTTGGAAGCGGCATTCATCAGCTACCTGCAGGAAGCCGGAGACGACACAACCCCGCTGCCACTCGTCAGAGGAGCTGCCGGGGCGGCGGTCGCAGTGGCGGTTAGATCGCCGCGGCGCAAAGGTTTCAGCCTGGGTCGCGCCTGGAGTTATACCTTGCGCGAGACGCTGGAACTCAAGCGTGATCCGGTGCGCGGCACGATGGCCTTGTTGGGAACGGCGCTGTTGATGCTGGTTTTCGGCTACGGCATCAACATGGATGTCGAAAACCTCACTTATGCCGTGCTCGACCGAGACCAGACCGGATTGAGCCGCAACTATGCGCTCAATCTGTCCGGTTCGCGCTACTTCGTCGAACGCCCGCCCATCGCCGACTACACCGAGTTGGACCGCCGCATGCGCAGCGGCGAACTCTCGCTCGCCATCGAGATCCCCTCCGGCTTCGCACGCGACGTGGCGCGTGGCGACGCCGTCCAGATCGGCGCCTGGGTCGATGGGGCCATGCCCGCACGCGCCGAGACGGCACAAGGTTATGCGATGGGGATGCACCAGGGATGGCTCCAGGACATGGCCACCCGCAAACCGGGCCGGGATCTCGCCAGCGGATTCGCCACCATCGAGACGCGCTTCCGCTATAACCCCGATGTGAAAAGCCTGCCTGCAATGGTGCCGGCGGTGATCCCGATGCTCCTGCTGATGATTCCCGCGATGCTCACCGCGCTGTCGGTGGTGCGCGAGAAGGAACTCGGTTCGATCATCAATCTCTATGTCACTCCGGTCACCCGCGCCGAGTTCCTGCTAGGCAAGCAATTGCCCTACATCGTGCTGGGAATGATCAACTTCGCCCTGCTGACATTGCTCGCCATCACCCTGTTCGGCGTGCCGGTCAAAGGCAGCTTCCCCGCGCTCGCAGTGGCGGCGTTGCTTTTCGTGATGTTCTCCACCGGCTTCGGCCTGCTGGCCTCCACCTTCACCCGCAGCCAGATTGCGGCGATGTTTTTCACGATGATCGGCACCATGATTCCGGCCGTGCAATTCAGCGGCATGATGAACCCGGTTTCCTCGCTGGAAGGCACGGCCGCCTTCATCGGCCGCGTCTATCCGGCATCGCATTTCCTAACCCTCAGCCGCGGCGTGTTCAGCAAGGGCCTGGGCTTCGTCAGTCTGCACGCGTCGTTCTGGCCACTGGCGATCTCGGTGCCGGTGATCATCGCACTGTCCATCGTTCTGCTCAAGAAACAGGAGACCTGACCATGACGACTTTCGCCAACATCCGTCGCCTCGGGATCAAGGAACTGTGGAGTCTCGCGCGCGACCCCATGATGCTCGCTCTCATCGCGTACACGTTCACCGTCTCGATCTACGTCGCCGCCACGGCCATGCCGGAAACGCTGCACAAGGCACCCATCGCCATCGTCGACGAGGATGGCTCGCAGCTTTCCGCCCGCATCGCCTCCGCCTTCTATCTGCCGCGCTTCAAGCCGCCGGCAATGATCGGCTTTTCCGCAACCGATGCTGGCTTGGACGCAGGCGACTATACCTTCGCACTCGATATCCCGCCCAATTTCCAACGCGACGTGCTGGGCGGCAAGGTGCCTGCGATCCAACTCAATGTGGACGCCACCCGCATGAGCCAGGCCTTCACCGGCAGCGCCTACATCCAGCAAATGGTCACGGCGGAGGTCAGCGAATTTGTCCAGCGCCACCGTGGCAGCGCGACCCCGCCGGTGGACCTGGCGCTGCGTGCGCGTTTCAATCCCAACCTGGAGCCGTCCTGGTTCGGGGCGTTGATGGAGATCATCAACAACGTCACGATGCTCTCGATCATCCTGACCGGAGCGGCGCTGATCCGGGAGCGCGAGCATGGCACCATCGAACATTTGCTGGTAATGCCGGTCACGCCGTTCGAGATCATGGTTTCGAAGATCTGGGCCATGGGTTTGGTGGTGCTGGTGGCGGCGGCCTGTGCGCTGGTGTTCGTGGTGCAGGGCGTGCTGCGGGTGCCGATCGAAGGTTCGGTGATGTTGTTTCTCACCGCATCCGCGCTTCACCTCTTCGCCACCACTTCACTCGGCATCTTCATGGCCACGCTGGCCCGCTCCATGCCGCAGTTCGGCTTGCTCGCGGTCCTTATTTTGCTGCCGATGCAATTGCTTTCCGGCGGCTTCACGCCGCGCGAGAGCATGCCGGGATTCGTTCAGGCGATCATGCTGGCGGCGCCGACCACCCACTTCGTCGCCGCCGGTCAAGC
>CAIVSK010000206.1 GCA_903908495.1 Akkermansiaceae bacterium | reverse complement strand
GTCACTTCACCGACAACCGACAACCGACAACCGACAACTTGGCCCGGTAGGGTCGGACGGCCTCGGCCGACCCACTTGTCCGCCCGCATGGGCGGTGCCGATGCGCGGCTAATGACCCAGCAAAAGTACCTCGCCCTCAGGGGGAAAGTGGGCGAAGCGAGGCCGCTTGGCCCTACCGGTCGCCAGCAGCAGCCGCTCTTCCGAAACACCGGTGTTCCTCGCATACCTGTCTCGTGTCATGGTGGAGAAGAATTCCTCGCGCAAAGCAGCAAAGCCGCAAAGGAAGACGAGAATGATGAGATTTTGGATTTTGGATTTTGAATTTTGGATTTTGAATGGAAGAGGCGCTGCGCGATGCGCTCTGGCTCTGCATCCAACATTCAAAATACAACATTGCCTTCGGCCATGCCAGTCAGGGCTGCGCCGGTTTTTCCAAGCTCGCTAACGCTCACTCCGCGTTCAACATTCAAAATCCAACATCATCCCCCCGCAGGGGATGGCAGGCCGTCGGTGAGGAACTTGGTGAATTTCCGGCGTTCGCAGGGGCGGGTGGATTTCCACGGGAAGTCGGTGATGCGTGGGTCGTCCTTGGGGATGCGATGGGCGAGGACCTGTGAGGTGAGGAAGGCGGCATGGAAGCCGGGCGGGAGTTTGTCCGGGGCGATGTTGAGTTTCTCGAAGGTATCGGCGGCGGCGTCGGCCTGGCCGTCGCAGAGGAGGACGGTGGCGAGCACGCAGCGGATGGTGAAATCCTTGGGGAAGGCGTCGACCAAACTCTGCACGACCTTGATGATGGTCTTGGAGTCGATGAGATTGCTGAGGCAGGCGAGGTGGGCGAACTGGGTCAGCAAGGTCGGGTTGTCGGGCTCGAAGGCGAGGTAGGTGGTGCAAATTTCCAGCAGGGTGTTATCGGCGCCTTGGCGCTCGAGCGACGCGAGCAGCGGCCTGAGGTCGTGGTACAAGGGGAGCGGCCCGCGGCGGAGTTGGATGGCGGCGACCATCGCCTGCTCCGCCTCGTCGGTCATGCCGGCCTCGCTGGCGAGGCGCTGGAGCGTGAGATAGGCGGTGGGCGATTGGCTGGCCTTGGCGTCGGCCATGGCGGCGTCCCATGCCTTGACGCGGAGGGACGGGGTGGCGGTGGTGGCGATGGCGCGGGCGCGGTGGGCGAGTTCCTCGAACTTGGGCAGGCGGGACCCGTGGGTGTCCAGCAAGGCGAGCACGTGGTTCCAATCGGCGGTGTGTTCCATGGCCTCGAGCAGGCGCGGAAACAACTCGGGATGGTCGTCGAGGCGCTCGGGCGGGAAGGTGTCCAGCAGGCGTTGATAGAGACCGAGGTCGGCGAGGAAGTCGGCCAGCGCCAGCGCTGCGGGGTCCCGCCACCGGTTGATGGCGGCATCCAAAATCGCTGCGGCGCGGGCGAAGTTGGCGGCGTAGTCGATGCGCACCAGCATGAGCGCAGGGCGTGCCGGGTCGGCTGCGGGTGCTTGCTCGAGGACGCTGCGCAGCGGAGCCAGCAATTTTTCCTGAAGGCTGGGGACGGGGATGGCTTCGAGCAGGTCGAGCCAGGCGGCCACGGCGTCGGCGGATGCGGAGTCGGCGGGCATTTGGCCGGCGATCAAGCGTTGGGCCTCGGTGAACCCCTGGCTGGTGCCGCTGCCGATGAGCACCCGGATCAAGCGCCGCTGGACGGCGCTGTCGGTGCCCGCCCCGGGGACCGCCAGCAGCACCGAGGCCGCCTCGCGGAAGCAGCGCGCGGAGATCAGGCGATCGGCAAACACCAGCGCGAAGCGGGGGTCTTGCTGGCACGCTGGCGTCAGCGTGGTCCACATTTGTCCCAGCAAGCCGAGGGCATCCTCGTTGGCGAGGCTGCGGAAGCCGGCCAAGCGGTCTGCATCGGAGCTTTGCGGATGCGACATCATGGCGCGGGCAATATCGCCGTGCATTGGATTGCCGAGCGCCGCGGTCGCTTTCTCAAGGATCCGGTATGCTTCGAGCCGCGGTTCACCGGCCCGCAACACGGTCAGCGACAGGTCGCGGGCATCCTCCATCCGTTGCTCATTGACCGCCTTGCCGGCGGCCACCAGGTTGCGCTCGACCCGCCACGCCTTGAACGCCCGATAGCCCGGATTGACCGCGATCCATGCGATGCCGGCGGCCACGCCGCCCAGCAGTGCCAAGCGCGCCAGAACCGGGAGGTTGGCCCAGCGCTCGGCGAGGGGTTCAGTGAGGGAACGGATCATGGCGGCGGGAAACGATGAGTGGCGAAACTGGCTTTTGACGCCGCGGTAGAGGGGGCGTCGCGCAGAGTGTGGCCACCAGCTCGGGAAAATCAAGCCGCTGCCGATAAAAGCCGATGCGATCTCCATTTCCATGCGGGCGGGCATTTTCCGCACTTGACGTTGGCGGCGGACGGGCGTTGGTTGCCTCGGCATGTTTCACCAAGTTCTCAAAAGCAAGATCCACCGGGCGATGATCACCGCCGCCGATGTGGATTACGAAGGCAGCATTGAAATCCCCACCGATCTGATGGAGGCGGTCGGCCTCTGGGAAGGCGAAAAGGTGCTGGTGGCGTCCATCACCAGTGGCAACCGCTTGGAGACCTACGTCCAGCCCGGCAAGCCCGGCACCGGTCATATCATCATCAACGGTGGCGCGGCCCACCGCATCAAGAAGGGCGAGCGGGTGGCGATCATGGCCTTCGGCCTGTCCCAGGCACCGGTGTTGGCCCGCAAAATCGTGCTCGACGAGACCAATCAAGTGATTCGTCCCGGGCGCTGACCGGCGCGCCGCCCAATGTCGGCGGTTTGGCAGCAAGATAGGCATCCTGCCTGTCCTGCCCGACCGGCTATCAGCCTGTCGTTGCACTGGCCGGCAGGCGGGACGCGCTGTCGGCCCGACAGGCTGGAAGCCTGTTTTTCTATCAGGAAGCGCTCAACGGACAGTACCGGGTGCCGCCCCGGGCGGGATTTTTGTTGGGAATGGCGTTGACGGCGGCCACCGCGTGTGACACTTTGGCTGCTCTATGAAGCTACTCCCGTTCTTGTCTGCTGTCGTCGCTCTGGGTTGCGCTGCCTGTGATACCATGAACGCTCCGATTTCCAGCAGCGATTTCAATCCGCTGCTGCCGCCGGGCAGCGGGGTCAAGATGAGCGACGGACCGGCCGCCTTCAAGCCTGGCGAGCACGTCCGAGCGACCATGGACAACACGGCGTTTTTCAAGAATTTGCCGAAGGGCGATGCCGATGCGGACAAGACTCTGATCCGGGACACCAACATGAAGGTGATCCGCGTCGCGGGCAGCTACCTGCAGGTGGAGCTGGATAGCAGCGGCGAGATCGGCTATGTGCCTGCCGTGATGGTGGAGGATCGCAATGCCCGCCCCGCCCCGCCTGTCGGTTCACCCGGCGAAATGCAAGTTTATCCACCGCTGCCGGGCAGCGGTCCCGCGATTCCCTTGCCAGCTATCGATCCGGCCGGCCAACCGCCGGAGGGTGCCATCCCGACGGTCATTGATCCGGAGGCACCGAGTGCGCCTGCCGCCGGGGCCGCTGTGAAGCCGCCGCCGCCAGCGGAGCTCAAGACTCCTGCCGCAGCGGGCGAGTAGGCTTGGATTTCGTTAGTTCCGGCCGAATTCGTAGCGCAGGGCGGACAGGCAGAAGAGGCTGGCGGTTTCGACGCGCAGCACGATCGCGCCCAGGGAGATGGGCAGGAAGCCGGCCGCGAGCGCTGCGGCCGTCTCGTCCGGGGAAAAATCGCCTTCGGGGCCGACGAGCAGGGTCGCCCGGGTGGTGCCGGGATGCTCATGGAGCACGTCCCGCAACGGGCGGGCAGCCGGGGTGAGGGAGGCAATGAGTTTGAGCTCTGGGGCGGCGGTGCTCGCGGTGCCCGCGGGGGCGGCTGTGAGGGAGGCGATCCAGCGCTCAAAGGCGAGCGCTTCGGCGATCTCAGGGAGGAGGTCCTGGCCGCATTGCTTGCAGGCTTCCAGAGCGGTGCGCCGCCATTTGTCGGCTTTGCCTTCACCGGGATGGACGATGGTGTGGCGGGTGACGAGCGGTTGGATCGCGGCAATCCCGAGTTCGACGGCTTTCTGAACGATGAGGTCCATCGTCTTACCCTTGGGGATGGCCTGGGCAAGGGTGAGGGCCGGTACGGGCGCGTCGCCCGGCACCCCATCGCCAAGCTCCAGCGTCACGCGGCTGCGGGTCACATCCTGCACCTTCGCTTGGGCACGTCGGCCTTCGCCGTCAAACACGGTGATGCTCGCGCCGGGCTGGATGCGGAGAACTTGCGCCAAGTGGCGCGCCTCGTCGCCAGTGAGGGCCGGGGCGGCTCCGCTCGTCAGCCAGGCGGAGGGGGGAAGGAAAAATCGGGGCATGGACGGGACGGGCTGGGTGGCAGCCAGGCAGGTTTAGCCGCGCGGATGCGACCAAGCAAGCATGCATTGCGATACCCGGCTTGTCCTTAGAACCCGATGAGGCAGACCAATTCGGTATCGGTGAAATTGTCGAGATTATCGACGGCGGCGCTGAGCACCTCGGTTTCGGCGAGTTCCTGGATGCCGGCAAATGCCTCATCGGAACTGGCGACGGTTGGCACAGCGGTGTGGCTTGGCGTCGGGTTGAGGGCCTGCACAGCCAGCGCGAGGGCTGCTGCGGTGGCAGCCAGGCCGGCGAGCGGGATGGGAGCGAACAACCGTTGCCACCAAGCCCGCGGCTGACCCGCGAGGCGGGCGGCGCGCAAGGTGTTATCGGTGAAGTGAGGTCCGGCAACCCTTGTGGATGCTTGGTCTAACAGCTTCCAAACGGCGTCGGTCTCCCACGAATCGTCTGGTGGAAGTGGGTTGCGGTTCATGGCTTGGGGGATAGGTACGCCTAAAGGAACCAGTTGCCGATGGAAAAGTTGCGGATTTCGAGAAATAATCATCGATCATTGGCGGGGGTGGTATTTTTGAGGTACTGGCAAAGCGGGGATGGACATTGGCGGGGGGTGGGCTAGCGTCCGCTGCATGAGCATCATCACTGGGCGCGGGGATTTGGGGGATACGGATTTGTTGTTTGGCAAGCGCATCGCCAAGACGTCGCTGCGGGTGGCTGCCTTGGGCAGCGTCGATGAGGTCAACGCGGCGCTCGGGCTGGCCCGGGCCGCCGGTGGGGACGCGGAAGTCATTGCGCTCATCGATGCGGTGCAGGAGCGCCTGATTGGCTTGATGGGCCAGCTCGCCTGTCTGCCGGAGGACTTGGGACGCTACAAATACGTGGCGCTGACGCCCGAGGATGTGAACTGGGTGGAGACCGAGGCCAGGCAGTTTGAGGCGCGGGGCGTGAAATTTTCCGGCTGGGCCCGACCGGGCGCGGAGGGGTCGTTGGCGCGGGCCGGGCTGGATTTTGCACGCTCGATGGCGCGTCGCGCCGAGCGCAGTGTGTTGGCCCTGCATGAAAGCGGCGAGGAGGTCCCGGAAACCGTGCGCCTGTTCTTCAACCGCCTGTCGGATCTGCTGTGGATTTTGGCCAGGGTGGAAACGCGGGACGACAAGACGCCTGGCGCAAGCGAAGTGGCGCAATGAGTGAGGCGGTGGTTTAGGTGCCGGTCTAAATGACAGACATCATGTTGCTGACGATGACCTGTGGCTAAGATGACAGACATCATGTTGCTGACGATGACCTGGGGTTAAGATGACAGACATCATGTTGCTGACGATGACCTGGGTTAAGATGACAGACATCATGTTGCTGACATTGACCTGAGGGGGGCGAAGAAGAGCAGGCAATCTGTCGCTTGCATGCGGCCTGCGGATGCCAGAGGCATTAGTGCGGGCGGGGGGCGCTGATGCTGAGGTCCTGAGCGTTGTCGATGGTGGAACCGGGCACCGGCTCCAAGCCTAGCAATGTGAGGGCGAGGTTGGCGGCGTCGCCGTTGCGGACCGGTTGCGGGCCGCTGTAGGAGGGGTTGGCCGGTGCCTCCGGGGCGCTGCGGCTGGCGGGGTTGAGGGCATACAAATCGGCACCGGCGTCCACGCCCGCGCCCCATACATAGAACGGAATGGTGTAATCCAGCGGGTTTTTGGTGTCGCCGTGGGTCTTGTTGTGGCCGCCATGGTCGGAGGTGAGGATGACGGTGGTTTTGCCATTGAGCGCGGGCGAGTTGCGCAGCATGTCCAGGATGTTGCCAATCTGGGTGTCCACGCGCTTGAGGGCGGCGGCGTAGGGGCTGGCGGGATCGGCCGACCAGCCGAGCGCGTGGCCGGCGGCATCCGGGTCCTGAAAGTGGAAGAACACGAAGTTGAACGGCTGGGCGGCCATGCGGGTGGTGAAATCGGCCGCCAGATCCGCCGCAGGCGCAGCGGCGGCGATTTTTTCGAAGTCGATTTTATCGCGGCCGTTGTCCGCGCCGGTGACGTCCGGCGCGCCGGTGGTGGCGCCGTATGAGCTGTGATAGAGGCTGAACTTCGATTTGCCGGACCAGATGGCGGTGCGCAGGCCGTGGTCATGCACCACGTCGAATACGCTGGCGACGTAGGATCCCTTGTTCGTTTCGAGGGTGACCCCGGCTGGCGGATCGGTGTTGGTGGTCCAATTGTGGCCGGTCGGGCCGACCACACCGCGGCCGGTCACCATGGTTGTGTGATTGGGCAGGGTGATGGCATAGTTGGCATCGTCGCGGGCGTTGAGCGTGCCGCAACCTTCGGCTTGAATCCGCTCGAAAGTAGTCAACTCAGTGGCGAGGCCGGCTTGCAACAAGGGCTTGACGTAGGCCGAGCCCATACCATCGACGCTGATGAGGATGACGTATCGGGCGATGGCTGCAGGTGCTGGGGCTGGGGTAGGGGCGGGGGTAGGGGCGGGCACAGGGGCTGGCACCGGGGCGGGCACAGGGGCAGGCGCTGGGGCAGGCGCTGGGGCAGGCGCTGGGGCGGGCTCAGGGGCAGGCGCAGGGGCGGG
>CAIVSK010000205.1 GCA_903908495.1 Akkermansiaceae bacterium | reverse complement strand
GGCCTCGACATCCGCCTGACCGGCGTCGAACCCGCTAAAATCGTCTCCGGCATCCTCGCCTGATGTTGCGGGCACGCCAAGGTTTCCTGGGGGATGAATCGTGACGAATTCTACCACTGAGGTACTGATTCCGACTGAAATCACTGAAATATTTGTCAATTTCTTCTCAGTGTGATTAGTACTAATCAGTGTTTCAGGGGGTTCTTTGCCACGAATTTGGGAAATTCGACTTGCTCACCCCTTTGTCGAAGGGGCTTCCGAGTAGTATGCGATCTGCTTGGCGGACTTCACTAGACTGACCGTATTGCCCGCCACGGGATGGCGGGGCGGGGATCCCCCAGGCTGCGGGCTGCGCGGCATGACGCTTGCGGAAACCGCGCAGATCCTTCACCTTGTCGCCGCCGCGAGATTGCCGCCCCCGCTGGTGGCCGTTGCATCTTGATCCCACTGTCCCGCTCCCCGCATGTCCACTTGGCGACCGATTCCCCCACCTCGATTCTGGCAGCGCTGGCTGCCGGAACGCTTGCATGGGCCGGTGCGCGGGTTGGCCAAACTCAGTCTCTTCGGCTTGGTCATCGGCTGCGGCATGGCGTTTTTCTATTTCCTGCTGGCGAGCCGGTTTGACTTGGGCGAAGTGGCGCGGCTGCCGGCCGATCCGGTGTACTACGACCGCCGGGGCAAGGAGTTGCCCGCCCCCGCAGGTGCCGGACGCCGCCTGGTGACCCGCCAGGACATTCCGGATTTTCTGGTGAAAGCCCTGCAAGCCCGCGAGGACGCGCGGTTTTACGAGCACTGCGGAGTGGACCTGTTGGGGCTGGGACGGGCGACCTTGCGCAATATCAAGGACCGCGAGTTCACCCAGGGGGCATCCACCCTCAGTATGCAGCTGGCCCGCAACACCTTCGACATCCGGGCCAAATCGCTCCACCGCAAGTTTCTCGAAATCGCCCTGACCCTGCGCATCGAAGCCCGCTACTCGAAAGACGCGATCCTCACCGCTTACCTCAACCGCATCTACTTCGGCTCAGGCTGCCATGGCATCGAGCAAGCGGCGCACACGTACTTTGGCAAGGCCACCCGCGACCTCAGCGAGGGTGAAAGCGCGATGATTGTGGGCATCATCCGCGGCCCCCACTTGTTTTCCCCGTTGCGCCACCTCGATGCCGCCATCGAACAACGAGACCAAACCCTCGCCCGCATGCTGGCCATGGGCTTCATCAACGAGGCCCGCCGCGCCGAAATCCGCGCCCAACCCATCAAGCTCGTCAGCGACGACCAAGCGGAAATCCAACCGTCCTACGCGCTGCAGGCGATCCAGCGCGAACTCAACCAAATCCTCGACGAGAGCGATATCCGCCTCGGCGGCCTGCGCGTCAACACCACCCTCGACGCCGCCTGGCAAGAACGCTTGGACACCGAGCTGACCCGCGCGGTGTCCGCCTTGGAACATGAAAAAACCTGGGCGCACCCGATCCACGCCGCCCAAGCCGCAGGCAGCAAACCGCTCTACGTCCAATACGCTGCCGTCACCAGCGAGACCCGCAGCGGGGCGATTCTCGCGCTCATCGGCGGCCGCGATTACCAGCAATCGCGCTTTGACCGCACCCGCTCGACCCGCGATCTGGGGTCCGCCTTCGAGCCGTTCGTCGCCGCCGCCGCCGCCGAACGCGGCAAACTCGTGCTGCCCGGCAAACCGGTGCAGACCGGCCGCCAGATCGGCCCCGCCGAAGTCGAGCGCATCGCCAAACGCTGCGGCCTCGCAGGCCCATTCCTGCTCCAGACCGACGATTTGTTCCGCGGCTCGGTCGCCGCCACGCCCATGGAAATGGCCGTCGGCCTCGCCACCCTCGGCAACAAGGGCCAGCGCCCCAAACCGTTTCTAATCCGCGAGATCCTCGACGCCGAAGGCAAATCCCTTTTCACCGCCACCCCGGAACTCAGCTCCGCCATCAGCCCCAATGCCGCGCTGGATGCCACCAGCGTCCTGCACCGCCATGCCGGCACCCGCTGTTTCACCGGTGCCACCGGCTCCGAGCGCGACGCCTGGACCCTGCGCCTCGGCCCCGGCGGTGCCACCGCCATCTGGATCGGCTTCGACGACCCCACCGTCATCGCCAGCGAACGCCGCCTCAAGTCGCTGCTCGATGAATTCGTCGATCGGCTCGGCAATGAATGATCCCGCCGGGCCAAGCGCGCCACGCAAAGCGCTTTGACACCGCCCCCGTCCACCCACATAATCCAGCCATGCAAGCCATTCAGTTCGAACAAGCCGTCGGTTCCATTCTGAAACGCGACAAACGCTTCGACCCCCACGCCTACCTTTTTCTAAAGGATGCGCTCGATTTCACCCTCAAGCGCATCGCCGATGGCAATGGCGGCCAACCCCGCCATGTCAGCGGTCCCGAGCTTGTCACCGGGTTCCGCGATCTGGCGCTGGAGCAGTTCGGCCCGATGGGTGCCACCCTGATGAACGAGTGGGGGGTGCGCAAATGCGGCGACATCGGCGACATGGTTTTCCATCTCATCGAAGAGCAGGTGTTCGGCAAACAAGAAAGCGATTGCCACGAAGACTTTGCCGGCAGCTTCGATCTCGAGGATTCCCTGCGCAGCCCATTCGTCCCCAAATCCCCCCTCCGCCCCACTGCACCCGCCCCGCCGACTCCCAATCCACTGCCAATCACCCGCGCCGCAGAAAATCTGAAAAATTCCTGAATTTGCGCGTGCCCTCCGGCTCCGGTTCACTATACTCCCGCAGAACCCCTCGCATGCAAAACGCCCATCGATTCCTTTTCCCACGCGGCAGCGTGCTGCTTTTCGTGTCTGCGTGCGCGTTCGTGCCGCTCCACGCCAAGGAGCCCCAAGCCCAGCCCAGCCTCGCCGAACGGGAACTGGAAAAACGCCGCGCCGCCCTCGAAGAGGCCCAGGAACTGCTCACCAAGGGTGACCAGGCCTATCAGGCAGGCCGCTACGGCGATGCCGCCGCCGCCTTCACCGGTGCCCGCGAGTTGATCCCCGATTCGCCGCTCACCGCCGAACTCCGCAACGCCGCCACCCAACGCTTCGCCCAGGCGTCCGTCGCCCAGGCCCGCGCCCTCTCCCGCAAGGGCGATGTCGACGCCGCCAAATCCGCCGTCGATGCCGTGCTCAAGCCCGGCGTCGCCCCTGACGACGCGGCCACCCTCGCCGAGCGGCACCAACTGGAAGACCCCATCCGCACCAACCCGGCCATCACCAAAGAGCACAGCGCCGCCGTCGAGTCGGTGCGCAAGCTCCTTTACACCGCCGAAGGGTCCTATAATCTCGGCAAGTACAACCAGGCCAAGAAAGATTACGAAAGCGTTCTGCGCATCGATCCGACCAACACCGCCGCCCGCCGCGGCATGGAACAAGTCAACGCCGCCAAAATATCCTATCAAAAATCCGCCGGCGACGAGGCCCGCTCCGAGATGCTCAACGAGGTGGCCGCCAGCTGGGAAACCCCCGCGCCGCCGCTGCTGGATGTCGCCGCGATGGAGCCCAACCCACCCGCCACCAATGCCGGCACCTTGGTGCCCGTGGCTAACAAGCTCGACCGCATCATCATTCCCAGTGTGATTCTCGATGCCGCGTCGTTGCAGGATGCCATCGACCTGTTGCGGCTCCGTTCCGCAGAACTCGACACCACCGAACTTGACCCCGCCCGCCGCGGTGTGAATTTCAACATCGACATTGGCGACGAGAATTCGAGCAGCGGCAACCAGATCCGCGCCATCCGCTTTAACCTGCGGCTGGCCAACGTGCCCATCAGCCAGGTGCTCCGCTACATCAACGACCAAACCCGCACCACCTACACCACCGACGACTTCTCCGTGGTCATTCGGGCGCGCGGATCGGAATCCAAGGAATTGGTCAGCCGTTCATACCGGGTGGCGCCGGACTTCTTGTCCAGCGTGAGCGCCGGCGGCGGTGCCGCGGCCAAGACCGAAGACCCGTTCAATGCCAAGCCGAGCACGAGTCTCCTCTCCGAACGCCGGGGCGCTCTCGAAGTGCTCCGCGACCAAGGCATCCAGTTTCCGGAGGGTGCCTCCGCCGCCTTCAATCCCGCCAGCGGCACGCTCACCGTGACCAACACTCCCGCCATCCAGGACAGCATCGCCCAGATCGTCGAGGGAGCCGCCAAGAGCGGACCGGTGATGGTGTGCATCCGCGTCACCATGATCAGCATCATGGAAACCCGTCTCAAGGAGCTCGGCGTCGATTGGCTGCTTAGCCCCACCGGCATCGGCGGCAACAGCAATCTTCCCGGCGTCAAAAACCTCAACCTCAGCGGCGGCACCACCGGCACCGGCGGCTCGCTCAACGACATCGCCCTGCCCGCCGGCCAACTCGACCGCAACCCGATCACCTCGGGCAACCGCAGCGGCGACGAGGCCGTGTACCAGGACTCGATTGATGGACTCATCGCAAACAGCGGAACGCTGACGGATGGCAGCCGCGTCGCCCGCGCGCCCGGCGTGTTTCAACTCACCAAGGTCATGTCCAAAAGTTCCGTCGAGGGCCTCATCCGCGGACTCGACCAGAAAAAGGGCGTCGATATCATGACCTCCGCCGCCACCGTCACCCGCAGCGGCCAGGCCGCCAGCGTGCGCTCGGTCCGCGACATGCTCTACCCCACCGAATATGAGCCGCCGCAACTGCCGCAGGCCAATAACAACGTCAATATCGGCCTCAACGCCAATGGTGGCCTGACCCTCTCCGCCTCCAGGAGCCCCCAGATCGCCACCCCGTCCCACCCCACCGCCTTTACGAAGAAGGAGATTGGCATGACGCTGGAGGTCACCCCCACCGCCGATGACGCGAAACGCTTCGTGGAAGTGACCCTCGCCCCCTCGATCGTCGCGTTCGACGGCTTCGTCAATTACGGCAGCCCGATCTTTGCCCCGGCGCAGCCGAACGCGTTTGGCTTTGTCGACCCCTTGGCCGAGCGCCAGCTCATCACCGACAACCGCATCCTGATGCCGGTGTTCAGCACCCACAAGGCCACCACCAGCCTCAGCGTTGCCGACGGTGCCACCATCGTCATCGGTGGCATGATGCAGGACCGCATTCAAAACGTCGAAGACCACACCCCGCTGTTTGGCAGTTTGCCGCTGGTTGGGCGTTTATTTGAAAGCAAGGCCACGCAGCCGGTTTCCAAGGCGGTGGTGTTTCTCATCAATGTCCAGCTCGTCGACCCCACCGGCAAGCCTTTCAACCAACACTGAGCCTTCCGCTGGCGGATCGCTCATCGTCCCTCATCACCTCTCCCGCAGCCCATGCCTCCCGCTCCGAGCGACCCGGAAAAGTACTCGATCGATGAAATGATGGAGCGCCTCAAGGGGCAGCCGGCGGATGATCCGGCCACCGCCGGCGAGTTGGTCACCCGTGCCGATGGCAGCCAGGCGCTGCGCGTCCGCAAGCGTAAACGCCGCAGCGAGCAACCCAAGCGCGAGGAGGCCAAACACTTCCGGCGCATCCGCATGCTGCAAGTGGCCGGTAGCTTGGTCCTGCTGCTGCTCAGCGGCGTGGTCATCGTCGGCGCTTATGTCTACGCCAACACCGCCCCCTATCGCAAATCCATCACCGATGCCATTGCCAATCGCAGCGGCGCGAGCGTCGAGTTCAAGCAATTCCGCGTCAGCCCCGCCAGCGCCAACGCCGATCTGGTCGACCTCGAATGGCCGGAGGGCAGCACCCTCAAAGCCATCCGCCTCAATGGCGTGGCGGCCAATATTTCCCCGCTGAGCCTGTTTGGCTCCAACTTGCGCGGCGACGAAGTGACCGCCCGCGAAGGCAGCCTCTACCTCCAAATCGCCGGTGCCGACAGCGCGGTCCCCGCTCCCCCTGCCAGCGCGGCCCAGGCTGCCAGGATTCCGGTTCAATTCAACCGCATCTCGGTGCCTCGATTCAGTGTCTTCGTCGGCGAACCCACTCTGCCGGCACTCAAAATCACCGCCACCGAAGCCTCGCTGCGCGTGGATGAGGCGAGCCACCAGACGGCGCTGCGCCTCTACCGCGGCAACCTCCAGTTCAGTGGCTGGCCGAGCTTCAAAATCGATCGGGCGGTGGTGGAATTCCATGCGACGGAAACCGAGTTGATCCTCCTGCGCATCACCGATTCGCAATCCAAACATGGAACCTTTGACCTCGCCGGCAGCCTCCAGCCGTTGACATCCAAAACCCCGACCACCCTCAGCGTGACGCTCGACAACTTCGATCTCGGCGAACTGCTCGGCGCGGAATTCGGCGAGCTCATCAGCGCCAAAATCGACACCCGCACCGACGCTGGTAAAAACCAGCTGACGTTCACCCCGGGCGCACTCGCCGACACCGACTTCAAAATCGCCTTCAAAAACACCCTGTCGACAAAAGTCAGCTTGAAAGGTTTCC
Organism: Akkermansiaceae bacterium; assembly: GCA_903908495.1. Taxonomy (GTDB): domain Bacteria; phylum Verrucomicrobiota; class Verrucomicrobiia; order Verrucomicrobiales; family Akkermansiaceae; genus Luteolibacter. Next base: position 2,388 of record CAIVSK010000205.1, on the reverse strand, counting down.
CCTTCCTGCAGTCACTGGTTCGCACCCTCGCCGATAGATGGTATGAGGATCCAACCTTCGTCGATGACGTCGTCGGCGTCATCCATCGCGATAACGCAGTCCTCGAGATCGCCGAACTGAAGCTCGAAAAGAAAGCCCGCATGGCCATCCGCGCCACCCTCAGCGCCACTGCTAGTAAATCACTCGCCGGCACCATGGAGGTCGGCATTCCCGAATCCGTCGCCGAACTCGCGCCGAATACCAAGATCCAAGGCATGCTCAGCCCGGCCCACGACGGTTACCGCTGGCTCACCCTCAAGATCGGCGGCTCACTGGCCCACCCCAGTGATAATTTCGCCGAACTCTACGCCGCCGCCAAGGACCCCGACCCCGAGCCCGACGCCGATGAGCCCGGCACCGTTTCTGATAAATCAGCGGCACCCGGCAAGACCCCCGCGCCAGACGCCTCTCCGCCGCTAGACCATTGACGCCGTCTCCCGTCTCGAATCGCTGTCCGCAGGGACTGGGCTTTGGCTATCTGATGGCATCTCGCCCTCAGGGGACAAGTGGGCCGACCGAGGCCGTCCGCCCCTAGCGCCTCCCGCCTCCACGGCTTCTCACTTGAACGCTATTTTCCTATCGTTTTTCAAAATATCCGTTCTATATTATTTCATCGATGGGACACCCAGAAACCCGTTCTCATCGGCCTCAACCAAAACAACCAACGCTATGCAAACTGCCAACGTCAATCTGCCAATCACCATCACTGTCCGGCATGAGGAAGTGACTGATTCCCTGCATGACTACGTCACCAAGAAAATCGAGGGTCTCCACCTCGATTATCCCCGCATTATCGAAGCCAAGGCCATTCTCGACGTTCAGCGTAACCGCCATATCGCGGAATTCATTTTGTTTTGCGCCAATCACATCACCATTGAGGCCCACACCGAAGGCTCGGATATGTACGCCGCCATCGATGAAACCATCGAAAAAATCGCCCGTCGCATGCGCAAGCACAAGACGCGGCTGATGAAAAAGCATCGCCCGCATCGCAATGAATCGATCCGCCACCTCGACGAGCGGGTTTTCAAGACGGAAGTGTTCGATCACCCGGAAGATTCCGAGATCGATCCCGAACCCTTCATCGTCCATCCGGACCATTACTCGATCCGCACCATGTTCAAGGAAGACGCCATCATGCAACTCGAACTCTCGGACCGCCCGTTCGTCCTCTACAAAAGCGCCCGCCGCGGCTGCCTGACCATCGTCTACCGCCGCAAGGACGGCGATTTCGCCGCCATCGATATCAAGGACAAAGAATAAAAGCACCCACTCAGGGAGGGGCGATCTCCGAATCGCCCCGGCCCGTCAGGGGGCAATGGACAGGGGAATTCCACCACCCATTGGCTCTCGATGGGCCACGGCGGCTAGGACGGCCGCCGCTCCCTGAGGCTGAGCTCCTTGAGGTTGGCAAGCCGTGAACTCGCGGCGCTGGCGTTTTGGGATTGATTCCTGCCTCAGCGTGGCGACACTCACAGCGCCATGCTTGATATCCGCGTCATCCGCGACAATCCCACCGCCGTCCAAGACCGCCTCAAATCCCGTGGCGGCGACCATTGGAAACTCGTTGCCGAGGTGCTCGCCTGCGATGAAGGCCGCCGTCAGGCCGAGACGTCCAAACAACAACTGCAGAGCAGCCGCAAAACCCTCTCCAAAGAGATCGGCACGCTTAAAGCCAAGGGCCAGGACAGCACCACCATCGAAGCCGAGGTGCGCGCCATTAACGCCCAAATCGCCGCCCTCGACGCCGAGGCCGAGGCCGCCTCCCTCCGCCAATCCGAGCTGCTCCTCAATATCCCCAACCTCCCCCATGAGGCTTGTCCCATCGGCAGCGACGAGTCGGCCAATCCCGTCGTCCGCGAGTGGGGCAGCCAACCCGTCATCGACCAGCCCAAGGATCACGTCGAGCTTGCCACCGCGCTGGGCCTGATCCACTGGGAGGATGCCATCCGCATCGCCGGCTCGGGCTTCGCCGTCTATCGCGGCCGCGGTGCCCGCCTCGAACGCGCACTCATCAACTTTTTGTTAGACACGCAGGCCGCCAACGGCTACGAGGAAGTCAACGTGCCGCTGCTGGTCAAGCGCGAGTGCATGGAAGGCACCGGCCAATTGCCGAAGTTTGAGGCGGACATGTATGGCACCGAGCCGGCCGAGGGCGATGGCCGCAACTCGTTGTTTCTGGCGCCCACCGCCGAGGTGCCCGTGACCAACCTCTACCGGGACACCCTGCTGCCAGAAGCCGCTCTGCCGGTGAAAATGGTCGCCTACACGCCGTGCTTCCGCCGCGAGGCCGGATCCGCCTCCCAGGTTCCGGCAGAGGTTCAGCATGGCCGAAGCCTGGTTCCGTTT
>CAIVSK010000204.1 GCA_903908495.1 Akkermansiaceae bacterium | reverse complement strand
CCCCCCCCCCCCCCCCCCCGGACGTCTCGGGTGGGGCCGGAACTAACAGCAAATCCTTGCAAGCCAAAATGAATTGTCCCAAATCAAAATTGCTTATCCTGCTGCCAGCCATGCTGGCGGCCGGCTGCGGTCCGTTGCCGGTGGTGCCGCCCTATCCATACTACTCGAAAGCCAACCAAGGCACCACTGCGGATGTGTCGGTGGTAAAGGCGCAAGCCCAGCAGAAGTCCGACGCGTTGTATGAATATATCGACGGCTGGTTCAAGGGAGTCAACCCGCCAACTCTCCCGGCGAATTTGATACCCGACGGCACCGACGCGAACATCAAGGGCTTCAAGCTCATTGCGGAGTCCGCCATTGACCCGGCAGACCAATGGGGCGAGCGGTTGGCACAACCCTCCATTGACTTCGACAATTCCATCGGCGAATTTCCAGATCCGCATTGCAGCTACAAACTGGTCCCCGCCATGTTGGCACCCTTTGGCACGAAGGTCATCATTGAGGGCGAGTTCCCGCACTGTCGGTATTTCAGTATCCAGCCATCGCCGGCTTTCTATCCACAGGTGTACCGGTACAACGGGTTCGGCTCGGGCGAAGTCTCGTTGGTGGATGCTGATATCGACCCGCTCCCGGGGCATGTGAACCCGTTCCGAGTGGGGGCGGACCGCAACGCTGCCAAGCGCCGCTACAAGATTACTCTAACGATGGCTATGGGAGATCCCACCGCCCTGGATCCCAAAGCATGGAAAGTGCCGCAATTCCGCCAGACGGGCAATCAGCGCTATTGCAGCGGGATTCAGTTCCGCGGGCCGTGGGGTGATGCGGACTGGAAAGCCAAGGATGCCGCCCACTCAGGTGATGGTCGCGGCGTGTGGGACGTGGGCACGATCTGGCTGCGTTGTTACGCGCCGGACACTACGAAGTTCCCCAATGGAGGCGCTGCAAACCCCAGGATCACCTACCAGCTCCCCGATGGCCGCAGGTTCTATATCCAGAGCGATTTCTCAGCCTTCGCCACGTCGGTTAACATGACCGGACCCGTTCCCCCAACCAACCCGCAGGAACCTAGCAATCCGGGGGTTGGCTGGATCAAGCAGTGGGGCATTTTCCGGGTCATTGCCGAAGGTTTGGCCCAGTCGGCCGGTTGGTATCTGCCCGCAGGCGGAATCACCAGCATGACCCCGCAACAATATGTCCATGCATTGGACCGCAATGCCATGGGCCGGGGACCCGACATGCCGGCCCATGGCAAACTCGAACCTCACGCCACGGCCGGAGTTCACATCAATTATCTGGTGCGTGGAATGGCCTGCAACAAGGGCAAGGTGGTCGTGATGAGTGGCACCATGCCCACCTTCCCAGGAACCCGGGCAGGGCAGTCGCCGATGAATTCAGCCCAAATGCGTTACTGGTCGCTAACCGGCTACACGACGACTCTGGACCTCGCCAAACCCATATCCAGAACCAACATTCCCGGCCAGTTGCTCACCTCGGTCATGGATGATGAGGTGGTGCTGGACTCGAAGCGGCGTTATCTGATCGTGTACTCGCGTGCCGCGGACAGACCGAAGAATGCGAGCGCGGCAAACGGCGTCACATGGAAGGAATGGGGTCCGCAGGGAGTCCAGGCGTTCACCCTGCGCTGGGTTAGCATCGCTCCCGAGTGGACCTTTCCCAAGGCTCCGGATCAAGCTCACCTCGGCTGGAATACCTCGTGGGCCGCACCAGATTTCAACGCGGATCTGCTCTTCAGGAACAACCGGTCAGGCTTTCTGGGCGACTATCAACCGGTGGTAAGTTATGTCGACACGGCCACTTTCGAGGGGTATGGCACCACCGATCTATTCGCCAAGCCGCCAGCGTATTGATATCATTGCCGTTCCTGAGGTCTTGGTGAGTCAGAGTTCCATGCCATCCCTGCTTTCCGTACTGTTATGCGCCGGTCACAGACCGATTCCCGTTTCAATCGTGAAAGGAACCTGGACCGTCTCGGCGGCTTCGTAGTAGCGAATGCGCAGGGTCACCGGCCCGCTCGGCGCCTGGGAAAACTGGATGCGGAGTCCCAGGGAGACATTGTCAGTGCGTTGGTTATCGGCGCGTTCGTGCTGTCCCTCAGCAGCACTGCTGTGCGCGCCCAGTAACATTCCTTTGCTGTCGAGGCATTCGACCGAGCGCAGCCGGGCCACGGGGCCGGATAGCAGAATCCAGGCCTCTTTCTCGCCGGTGTCCTGGGGGGCGGGGGTGAAAGGGGGTGTCTGCCGCTCGGTGACCGTGCCTTTGAACGGCCCGGCGGCGAAAGCCTCCCCTTTCCGCAGCTCCAGCTTTCCGGTGGTGTCGGTGCATTCTCCGCGGATGACCCTGGCCTGCACATTCCCCGTGAGGGTGCAGTGGTTCGCCCCCGGCGTCGGCGTCGAGGCGAGCGAGAGGTTGAGGAGCATCTGGTCGCCCTCGGGAGACCGGCGCGCTTGCGGTGGTGCCGCCATCGGGGAGGAAGGGGTGGAGGTCTCCCGGTAAAGCGTGGTATCGAGTTGTCCGCCTTTGTTGTCCTCGAACCGAGTGACGGTAATGCCCTCGGGCGGCACCGAGACGATGGAGGCCCCGGGCGTGGAGAGCAGCAGGCGGGCGATGGTAAAGCCGCTGGGGAGGAAAGCGGGCGAAGGCGGGGTTTTCCACTCGACCCCTTCCATTTCCGATGGGGCCGCTTTGGCGACGGTGATGGAAAAGAGGTCCACGGTTGCTTTCTCCAGCTTGGCAGGTTCCGCTTTGGCCGCGCCGGCTTGTGAATCGGAGTCCGGATTAAAGGCGGCACGGCGCGCCGGCAGCGCTTCGCCGGGGGTCTCGCGCGGCGGTGGCCAGGTGCGCGCGCCGGCGTGCTTGAGGCCCTTGCCAGCTTCCACCGGTTCGACCGGACCGGCCTTGGCCACGCCGATATCCACTTGGGCTTCGAATGGAATCCGGACCGGCTCCGGCATTTCCACAAACGTGTATTCCAGCGTCACCGGCTCCTTGGGCAAGGCGCGCAAGATCACCGGGACGTTGACGGGGCGATCTCCCGGCGGGAACGTATCGAAGCGGACTGGCTGGGGGTCCATGCTGAGCACTTTGCCACTGCTGTCCAACACTCGCACTTTTTGGATGCGCGAGGCGTCGCCTTCCACGTCGATTCTCACATCCACGCGGGTGTCTCTATCGGGCACGGAAACCGAGCGGACGACGGTGTGGAATGGCCCCACCGTGGTTTCTTCACCCACCGTGAGAGGCAGGTGGTTGGTGGCAACGCTGGGCGGGCCAGCCTGGAAGCGCGCCGCGACGGAACCGCGGACAAACACGCGGGTGGCCTCCGCCGCCGGAGCGCGGCCGGTGGCCACGGTGAAGAGCACCGCCCGCCCATCTTCCGACACCGTGCTTTGGCTGTTCCCGCTGCCGTAGCTGTCGTTGCCTGTGGCCAGCAGGCTCAGGTAAGTGTCATCCACGAAGGTCTCGACCGACACCGCCTCGCGCCCGGCCGGAAGCATGGTTCCCTCCTTGAGCGTGAGCATGAGAAGCAGGCTCACTCCCGGATTGCCCTCGCCCATGGGCCGCCCCGGGAAGCGCTTGTTGAACTCCTCGGAGGCCCGGGTCACGCGGGCGGATTGAATCTGCAACGAGACTGCGGGAGTTGGCGGCTCCGTCGCAGGAGCTGGCGGTTCCGCTGCGGCCATCGCCCGGGGGGTGGAGATCACGGCCAACAGGGCGGCCAACGTCATCAGTGAAACGCGGGCATTCATGGCACCTCTCATTCGTGCGGTTCTGGGCCTTTCCCCTCGCCCTTTAGCTGGCGCTGGCAGGGCATTGATTGCGACGGGCACGGTGGGAGCCGGATTATCAGTGATAAGAGAGACATTGTTTTTCATGCGATGCTTTCGGCTATAAACTCTGACGCGCACAGTGTAACCCTAGATAGGAAAATAGAAACCACGGATTGCACGGATGAAGAAAGAGTTGTGGGTTTTGTGGCATTCACCATTTGAGTGAGCCTGAGACTTGATAGGACAGAGCCATATTATGCGTGTAATCCTTTTCAATCCGTGTGATTTTCCTGATTATTTGAAAAGCAGTCAGTCAGGCTATCTCGCTTCGCTCGGTTGTGGTAAAAAGCGCCGCTGCAACCCTTGCCATTTTAGGCAAATCCGTCCGCCGCCGAGTGAGCGCCGGATCAGGCAACTCATCGCATGGAACATCCGCTGCGTTGAAGTGTGATGTTACGGCGACTCAACCACCACGCTGAGGAAGCTTGCCGGAATCACTGCCGGGTCGTAGGGGCAATCGACGGCCACACGCTCCCACTCGGCGTCAATGTCCGTGACCGCTGCAATAGCGGTCACCGGCACCCACGACCCTACCCCGAGGATGGTCGATTGTTCTGGAGTGTAAATGAGTCCGCTGGATTTGCGGCGCAGGTATTCCAAGTGCAAGACCACCTTGGTTCCGCTACCGTTCTGCGACAGGCAGGGCAGTCCGGCGGTGCCGGTCGTCGGGACCAGGCATTGTGCATCCGGACCGCTGCCATCCATGTTGAATGCATACTTGAGGAGATTCGTCACTCCGTCACCGAAAGGCATGGCACCCGGCAATGAGTTGGCACCGGTCAAGCCGAATCCGCTGGCCCAATCGGCATAGCCGGAGGTTATCGTGATCGAGTAAACGTTGGCCAAGGTCGCCCCCGCCGTGTCCGTCACGTTGAGCGTGAAACTCACCGTGCCGGCAGCGGCGGGAGTTCCGCTGACAGTCGCGGTGCCGGCCGCGGCATTGACGCTGAGCGCAGCCGCTGTCAGCCCCGTGGTGCCGCCGCCAAAATCGGTCACGCTGAAGGTCGTGAACGGCGGTGTGCCGCCACTGACGGTGGCTACCTGGTTGTAGGGCACCCCCGCAGTGCCGGATTGCAAGCTGGCGGGGCTGGCGGCGAGCGGTGGATTAACGGTTAGATCAAACGCTTTGGTCGAGAGCGAGCCGTCGGAGCCCACCACTTGTGCCGTGAAGTTAGAGACGGTCGCTGCGCTGGGCGTGCCGCTGAGCACACCGAGGCTGCTCAGGCTTAATCCGGGCGGCAAACTTCCCGCGGCGATGGACCAGGTGAAGGGTGCCATGCCCCCGCTGGCCGCCAGAGTCCGGGCATAGACCGCTCCCGCGGTGCCCGCCGGCAACGAACTGCTGGTGGTGATGCTGGGTGCGGCGGTACTGGTGACCCGCACGTCGTCGATGCACACGCCGTAGCCATACTTGGCGTTGCCCTCAAAAGCAATGTAGTAGGTGCTGCTAGAGTTCGGCAAAGCGACGGTTTGTTGGGTCCAGGTGGCGGCGTTGCTGGTATAACTTGCCAACAACGTCCAGGTGCCGCCCGTGGATGTCTTGTAGTAAACCTTGAGCTGATCCTGGTCCGGGCTCCAAAATTGCATGCAGTGCCAGAACGTCAACCGGGCATTGGTGGCGTTGGGCCCGAAGTTGATCATCGGCGTGACCAGTTTGGTGATGTGATTGGAGGCTGCACCGTAATACAGCAGCGCATTGTAGCTGCCGCCATGAGCGCTCGAAGGATGGCCGCTGTGGCCGCCCGCTTGGAACGTCCAGTTCACGGAACCCGTCACGTATTCCTGGGTCCAATTTGCAGGAAGGGTCGCGCCGTTTTCAAATCCCTCGGTGAAGGGGATTCCGTAGTAAGGGCTGATCGTGAGACTGTAGGCCTTGGTTGAGGAAAGTCCGTCGCTACCGGTGACCTTTACGGTGACACTCGCGCTCGTCGCCGCAACGGGCGTGCCACTGAGGAGCCCACTGCTGTTCAGATTGAGGCCAGAGGGCAGAGTGCCAGCGGAAATTGACCATGTGTAGGGAGTGGCACCTCCGCTCGCCACCAATGTCTGAGTGTAGGGCATGCTCACCGTCCCTGTTAGCAGCGGACTGGCGGTGGTGATGCCCGGCGGTGGCGACACAATCGACAGGCTGAATGCTTTCGTCGAGAACTGCCCGTCGTTGCCCGTCACTTGCACGGTGAAACTCGCGCTTGCCGCCGTACCGGGCGTGCCGCTGAGCAGGCCGGCACTGCTCAAGCCCAACCCGGACGGCAATGCGCCGGCAGCCAGCAACCAAGTGTAGGGCGTGACGCCTCCGCTCGCCGCCAATGCCTGACTATAGGTAATGCCTGCGGTGCCCGACGGCAGCCCACTGGCGGTGGTGATGGCCGGTGGCCCGGTGATTGCCAGGCTCAACGCGCGGTTTTGGGCAACCCCGGAAGTCGTGTTAGTGATTGTCAGAGTATCGGCATAATTGCTGGCACCCAGGCTCGAGGCACCGCTGTTGAGAGACCACGTCAGCGTGATGTAGGCCCCCGCCGCCAAGGTTCCACTGCTGGCTGAGAGGGTCGTCCACGGTTGGGTTTTGCCGGCACTCCATGTCACCGCCGAGGTTCCGCCGTTGGTCAGGGTGTAGCTCGCCGATGCCGGAGTGAACGGCCCGCCGAGGTGGCCGCTGGCCGCAAACCCGGGAGTGGTGACGAGCAAGGCATCGGGCGACCCGGCAAGGGCGTTGATCAGGAAGGATCCGGCGGGACTGCCCCAGCCGGTGCATAGGTCATAACCGGCTACAGCGGAGAATTTGGCCGGACTGCTGCCGGTGAAATTATTGCCACTGGTGGTATCGTGGAAGCCGGACCTATAACTTGTGCCATTGCCAAAGGCATAGATGGCCGGATTGAGAAAGCCGACACTCGTCTGGCCGTTGGCGGCGGCTTGTTGATTGAGCAGCGCGGTGAAGCCGGCCCACAAAGGGGCGGCGCAACTGGTGCCACTCAAGGGCCCGGACCCCCCGTTGTCATAGCGGACGAACACATTGTCACCCACAAGGGCGACGTCCGGAACATTGCGCCTGGTCGTGGATCCCTGGTTGGTGGCCATGCTGGTGCCCTGCTGCCAGCCAGGAATGGCATAATAGTTGCTGTAGCCGCCGCTGCTGCCTGTATAGCTGCCACTTTGTAATCCCCAGTTCCAGACGGTTTCCGAGACATATGAACCGCCGGTTCCTGAGGTAGTCAGGGTGGTGGCACCGACCTGGATGATGTTCGGGCTGTCCGAAGGAAATGGGATCGAGCCGGTGAAGGCATCGGAATCGCCGGTGGCATTGAAGAACGACTGGCCTTGCGCGGCCATCTGTTGGAAAATCGCCTCGGCTGAAGCGCTCGGGCTGCCCCCGCCCCACGAGCAACTGATTTGTTTGGCCAGGTTGTCGGTGGCCATCCGGTTGAGCAGGTCCACCCACGGACTTGAGTTGGGAGCTTCGTACACATAAATGGCCGAAACGCCCGGGGCCATGGACATGACCATCTCGATGTCCAGGCACACCTCGCTATTGCTGCTGCCCGGGGTGGCGATGCCGCCATCGACCGCGACGTTGACCAGCGGCACGCTGGGTAATCCGAACTGCGTCCGGTAAGCCGCGATGTCACTCGCGTAATAGGCGTCGAACTGCAGCAGGCCCACGCTTTGACCTGCGCCGGTGAGGGCGGTTCCTGGCACGTAGGCCGCGCGAAAATCTCCTCCGGCGTAGGCACCGCTCGGGCCCGATCCGGCATGGGGAATGGCGCTTGCAGCGACGGCGGGTGGGCGGGACTTGAGGTTCGAGTGAGGCAGTGAGTAGTTGTCGAGGCCGCTGATTTGCAGGACGGAAACGCTCAGATCGAGGGAGGGTTCCGCACTGGGCGCGAAAAACGTCCGCGCTTCCTGCGGATGTTGGTACACTTGCATCGTCACGCCAAACGCGGTTTCGACGTCCGTGCTGGCACCTTCCACATCCAGCACCAGACGATTCGGATGGGTCACCGTCACCACCAGTCCGTGCGACTTGGCGAAATCCACCAACGCCTGGTAATCGCTCTCCGTCGGGCCGAAATTTTCGGTGAACTGCGCCGGGGTGAGGTATTGATGGTAGTTCGGGCTGGCTGGATCATACAGGTCCTGGAGCAAAATCTTGAGTTTCTCGGGGTTTCTCAACGGCAAACCGATCGCCAGGTTCAAGCGCCGGGCGGCGGGAAGGCGCGCCACGGGTTGCAATCCGGCGCTCGCTGCCGGCACATGCCCGTGCAGGGTTTGCCTGGCGCTGGCTGTGGCGGAGGCAGCCACTGCCAGAATGCAAATTCCCGCGCCCACCCGGAGAAAATGACCCGCAGTATGTTGGGACTTCGGTTGCGGGCACCGGGTCGTGCGGAGGACCGGGGTGAGATGGGCACGAGGGTTCATGGCATGGGACGGCGTGTGGACTTGTTGGAGAAAGGAAAACCGCCCGATTCAACCAGGGTGGGCGGCATCCACACAAGACCTGCGCACTCTCGCACAGTCTCCTCACCGCGCCACAAATTTGTTCTAACTGCTAAGGCGAGCGCTGGGAATGGCGGTGATCAGTGATAGACCGCTCACAAACCCGTCTGCCTGAAGCGGCCGCGGCCATGCCTATATGGGTTACATTTATCTGATGGATCGTCGGCTGGCAGTGGGACCGGCGCAACACGGATGCGACCTGCAGCACCGAGCGCAACGTGGCGCATCGGGGTGGACGTTCATTCCTCATCTCCAACGGCACGTCCTTCGGGGCCCATGTCCGGGAAACTGCGGCAGCCCAAGCGCAAGTCCGGTTCTTTTCGGCCAGCAACGCGCTGGCCAAGCTGGGCTCGCTGCAGGCAGGGTTGCCTGCGCTGCGGGAAAAATTGAATGCGCTGCGGGCTGGCGGCCAGGGCCTGGCGTATCCGCTGACGCTGGCCCCGCTCGAAGTCCGTTTGCTGCGACTCGAATAGGTCCTGTTATCTATCAGCACGCCCGCCTCAATCTCGGCCGCATGGGCAGGAAGATTATGGGCAGGAAGATTATGGGCAGGAAGATTATGGGCAGGAAGATTATGGGCAGGAAGATTGAGGAGGCTGGGGGATGGCGTAGGGTGGCTGCGTGCCTCCGGCCGCAGCGCCACCGCATGTGCCCGAACTGCCATTTTGCACACCCGCCATTCGCGCCTTGCTTCTTCACCCGACACTTGGCAAGTGTCGTTCCGATTTTCCTTTGAAAACCACCCAATCCCGCGATATTCGGCCGCGGGATCTCCCGGCGCCCTATCAAAGTTGCAATTCCACCATGAAATCGATCCTCTTCGCACTTGCGCTGGCCGCCGCCGCCACCGCCGCCGCTCCCGCCCAACTCAAAATTGTGGCCTATGTGCCGAACTGGGTGGACTTGGAATCGCTCTCCGCAAAAATTCAATACACCAAGCTGACCCACATCAATATCGCCTTTGAGAACCCGGGTGCGGACGGGGAGCTCACCTATAATCCGCAGAATGAAATCCTGATCGCCAAAGCCCACGCCAATCACGTCAAAGTATTGATCTCCATCGGTGGTGGTTCGGCATCCGGCGACAAAGTGCTGCTGCAGCGGTATTTTGATTTGCTCACCGATGCTAAGCGGGCAGCGTTTGTCGCCAAGATTGCCAACTATATTGCCCGCCACCATTTTGACGGGCTGGACGTGGACATCGAAGGCCCATCCATCGGCAAAGACTATGGCGCCTTCATTCAAGACCTCGCGCTCGCACTCAAGCCGAACGGCAGCTTGCTGACTGCCGCGCTCTCACAAGGATATGGCGGTGACAAGGTGCCCGATTCCGTTTTCAAGCAGCTGGATTTCGTCAACATCATGGCCTACGACCGCACCGGTTCCTGGGATGGGCAATCGCCTGGCCAGCATTCCTCCTTTGAGTTTACCACGAACAACGCCGCATACTGGCTCAAGCGCGGATTGCCGAAAACCAAGGCGGTTTTGGGAGTTCCCTTTTACGGCTACGGATTTGGCAAAGCTTATCGCAATGGCGTCTATTCTTACGGCGAAATCCTCGCTACCTATCCCGGTGCCGAGAAGCTGGATCAAGTGGGCGAAACCATTTGGTATAATGGCATTCCCACTGTCACAGCGAAGAGTCGCTATGTGATGGAACAAGGGTTGGGAGGTGTCATGATCTGGTCGTTGGATGATGATGTTCAGGATGGGCGTTCCCTGCTTTCCGCTATCCATCAAATCTTGACTGCCTCCACTCGTAAGCCTGGCAGCAACACAACGTCTCCGCAGTAAGCCGCTTGCCGGTTGTGAAACAATTGCAGAAAGTTATTGACTCCAGTGGTTGATTCGCGCCTACCTAAGGCACGTGAAAGCGCCTAACCCGCATGTTTCTAGCCAATCGGCCCCCCTCCCGGATCCGCAAGTCGCCTCATTTCGCGATGGACAGGATGAGGTCGCAGTTAGCGCGGGAGCACTTTTAGACATCACCGGGCGCATGCAGATGGAGGAAGCGGTCCACGCCGGCGAGGTGCTGAACCGTTCCGTGCTGAACTCCATCATGGCGAACATTGCCGTGGTGGACAAGCACGGCACCATCATTGCCGTTAACGAGGGCTGGGAAAAATTCGCCCTGGACAACGGTTGCGACTCGAATTCGCCCAATGTGGGCGTGGGGGCAAGCTACCTGCAGGTCTGCGAGCGGGCCGCGCGGGGATCGGGGTGGGGAGCGCAGGAAATATTGGATGGCATCCGCGGCGCGCTGAGCCATTTGCAGGTGCCCTTCAGACACGAGTATGCCTGCCACACGCCCACGGAACAACGCTGGTTTTCCGTACAGGTCTCCCCCTTGAACAATGCGGACGGCGGGGCGGTCATTACGCATTTCAACATTACCGAGCGCAAGCGGGCTGAAGTGAAGTTGCGCGAGAGCGAGGAGATGCTGCAAAATGTTCTGGAAACGTTTCCAGGGATTGTGTTTTGGAAAGATGTTCACTCAAACTACCTCGGCTGCAACCAATCGTTTGCCACCGGAGCGGGATTAATGAGAGCTGCCGACATCATTGGGAAAAGTGATTACGACCTCCCGTGGGTAGCCACCGAAGCCGAGAAATACCGCGCTGACGATGCGTCGGTCATGACTGGCTGCAAGGCAAGGGTCGACCTCGTCGAACCGCAACATCAAGCCGACGGGGGCGTGATTTGGTTGAACACCAGCAAGGTGCCGCTCAGGGATGTGACCGAACAAATCATCGGTGTGCTCGGCGTTTCCGTCGACATCACCAAGAGCAAGCGGGCTGAGGATGCATTGGTCATCGCCAACAAGGAACTGCTCTTTCAAAACGGCGAAAAAGAACGGCGCGCGGCGGAGATGCGGCAGGCACTCGCCACGCTCGACGCCACCGATGACTGCGTGTTCATCTTCGACCCGGAGACGTTGTGCCATACCTACGTGAATGCAGGCGCGGTTCAGCAGTTGGGCTATACGCGGGGCGAGTTGCTCGGCATGACGCCGCTGGATTTTAAACCGGAGTTCGACGCGGCGAGCTTACGTGAACTGCTCGCGCCGATGCTCCGGGGCGACGTCCGCACGCACCGTTTCACCACGCGCCACCGGCACAAGGACGGGCATGAATTCCCGGTGGAGATCAACCTGCAATACGTCGCGCTCGCCGGGGAGCGCCCGCGTTTCATCGCCATCTCCCGCAACATCACCGAACGGCTGAAGAGTGAGCGCCTCGCCATGCGCTCGCAGCGGCTCGAATCCATCGGCACGCTCGCCGGCGGCCTGGCACACGATTTGAACAACGCCCTCACCCCGATCATGATGGCGGTGGATCTGCTCCGGATGGATTTCCCGGGGCAATCATCCGTGCTGGATATGGTTGCCACCAGCACCAAGCACGCGGCCAACATGGTGCAACAACTCCTCATCTTTGCCAAAGGCGCGGATGGCGAACGCGTCCCACTCAAGCCCGCTCGTCTGGTCAAAGAGCTGGAGAAGCTGATGAGTGGCAGCTTCCCAAAGAACATTGAGTTGGCCGTCCAATGCGATCCGCAACTCCCATTGGTGCTGGGCGACGCCACACAGTTGCATCAGGTGCTCCTCAACCTGTGCGTCAACGCCCGCGACGCCATGCCCAACGGCGGCACGCTCACTCTGGACGCGGCGAGCATGGAAGTGGATGCCGCCTATGCCAGTTTCGTGTCCGACGCCAAGCCGGGCACCTACGTGGCGTTGCGGGTGTGCGACACCGGCACTGGCATCCCGCAGGAAATCCTTGAGCGGATTTTTGACCCGTTCTTCACGACCAAGGAAACAGGCAAAGGCACCGGACTGGGACTCTCCACCGTCATGGGCATCCTGAAGGGACATGGCGGATTCCTGCAGGTCTATTCGAAGCCCGGCCAAGGCTCGACGTTCACCGTCTATCTGCCCGCCTGCGCCGGTGGCAGAAATGAAAAATCCATCACCACCTCGGTGGAGCAATTCCACGGCCAGGAGCAAGCGATCCTGTTCGTGGATGACGAAGCCACCGTGCGGAAGGTGGCGACCGCGGTCTTGCGCCGGCTGAACTTCAGGCCGTTGACGGCCACCGACGGCGCGAACGGCTTGGAGCAGGTGGAGCAGCACCACTCGGAGTTGCGCGCCATCATCACCGACCTGCAGATGCCGGTCATGGACGGCCTGGCGTTTGTCCGCGCGCTCCGACAAATCCTGCCGGACATCCCGGTCGTGGTGACCAGCGGGCGGATGGAAGATTCAGAGGCCGCAGAGTTCAAGGCCCTGGGCGTGACGAGACGGCTGGACAAACCGTTCACTAAAGGGCAACTGGCGGAGACGCTGAAGTCGGTCCTTCAAATGAATGGGTCCGGTGAGCGGGCAGGCTCTGACAAAGAGAACAATCAACTCATATAAATACGACAATGGCCAAAATACTATTAGTGGATGATAATGCCGAACTGCTTGCAATGGCGGCCTTGTTTCTGCGGCGTGCGGAGCACGTGGTGACCACGGCGGGCGATGGCAAAGAGGTGATGCACTTGGTTGAGGACAACGCCTTTGATCTTGTCATCACCGATCTGGTTATGCCGGAGAAAGAGGGCATCGAAACCATCATTGACTTGCACCGGAAAATGCCGGCATTGAAGATTCTCGCCATCTCCGGCGGCGGGAGCATTCATGGCAAGGATTATCTCGCCAACGCCCTTGACTTTGGCGCGGCGGGGACGCTGGCGAAGCCGTTTTCCGGAATTGAACTGCTGGCGGCGGTGTCCGACCTGCTCTCCGAATAGGCGTTTTGAAACGGGGATGCTCGATGCTGGTAGGCCTTCCGCTTGCAACGACTGAGGGTGGGCGTGGCCAGGAAATGTGTCAGGGGTGAAGTTTGATGGTTTCAATCGCATGGTGCCCGACTGGAAATGTCACATTCCCGCCTGTGATGTCGAGCATCTGACCATCATCCTCAATGAGATTGGTGTGTTGTGACTTCCGGATGGGCTGGAACAATTTCAGCTGAACCAGCGTGTCTCTACCTTCTATTTCCCACAGGCGGGCGACGATGCTGTTGCCGTCCTCGCTTCGTTTGAGGGTGCTGAGGACCACATTGCCGGCACCTATCTCACAGAAGCTCATCTCGGCGGGCAGGCGTGCGGCGGGTTGCGACGCGTTGCAGATTGGTATCAGTGGATGATTGGCGGCGATGCCGTCGCGCCATGCGCCGCGCCAGTCGCCGCTGTGCGAGGTGAGTGGAAAGCGATAGAAGTGGTCGCCGGCTTGCGGATACCAGACGCCCGTGCCGTTGCAGCTTTTGCGGGTGGCCAGCAGGACCGGCTGCAGCACCGGCCTGCCGGGTGTTGCGGTGGTCGGATCGATCCAATCAAACACCGCCACACTTGATGTCATCATCAGGCCTCCATTCGCGTCACTGGCATCGACGAAGTTTTGCATGACCCGCGGATGGATGTCACGGCACGGATCGGAATATGTCAGATTGCCGTAGGCGTAACCCCCGGTTGTGGGGATCTCATCCTTGCCGATCTCAACCACACCCATCGGCACCTCGTAGGAAAGTTTGGGCTTTGCGGCGGCGAGTGGCAGCGCCATGCGGAATTCGCGCCACAGTTTGCCGTTGAAATCCGCCAGATCCACCTCGCAATCGAGGCGTTTGACGGCATGCCATATCACGAGCCGTTGGCGCACGGTGGTATCGGAGAGTGCCTGTTCGAGTTGATGCACCGTGCGCACGGGTCCGTCTTCAATGACTTTCCATAGCGGTTGGTGGGAGGAAACGCGCTCGAACGATGCGTCCATCACTGGCAGGGGCACCGATCCGAACTCGCCGGCGTCGGTGCCGGCCCCACGGTTGTCAGGTGCCACCGAGAGCATGGTGAACACCTCTCCGCCGAGGAATTTCGTGGTATCAAGCAGCTCGCGGTTCTGTTGTTTGTCAAAGATGCCGCGGATCCCGCCGGGAGCGAGTGAGATCCGATAGAACGCGTTCTCCAGAGAGGTGCCGGCGGCGGTGGCGGCCGGTGCCCCGGGAACCAGATAGTAGGATTTATAGCCGAGGGCCGGCACATCCGTGGCGATGAAGACCAGATGGGAGGGTGGGTTGATACCGGCGAACGCCTCCACCTCTTGGATGCGGGCGAACGAATCCGCTTGCGCTCCCTTGGTGATGAAGATGCGCAGGAAACGGATATCCTTGGGGGCGAATGAATGCGTGGTTAGAGACGCCGCGTTGGCGACGATGGGCGGGACCAGGTCGGTCCACGGGCCGTCAGCCTGGTTCGCGCCTTGAAGTTGGAAGTCAGCGGTGTTATAGCAAGTCTCGCCGTTGAATGCGCCGATGACCCCCTCATGCCGGATGACCACCTTGTGGATCGGGTAGGGTTTCCCGAAGTCACACACCAGCCAGTGCGGACCACCTCCCGGCCCGGAGTTCCATTTGGTGGATCGGCCGGTTTCCGGATTCGGGTCGACGACATTCCACTTCCCGTCCACCGCATTCTCCGCGCCATACTCCGCACTGAATGTCGAGTCGGCGGTCATCTTGGCGGACGCCGCAACATTCATCTCAGTCAGCTCGCCCAGGGTGGTCAACTGGCTGGGCACTTCGCGGCCCGCCTCATCGACGATGTGGAACGCTCCGTTGGCGGTCGCTGAGGACTTCAATTCCACCGGTGCGCTGCGCGGCCATGAGAGGGTATTGAATACGGTGACCGGACTGCCGTGTTGGGGGGCGGTCTTTACCTGGCGGGCAATGGAGGTGAGGGCCTTGTCTAGCAATTCTCTGGCGGTATCGCGGGCGCTGGTGACTTTGCGTCGGAACACCTCGTCGGTGATATGGCCGTTGTTGCCGCCGATGCCATGATCGATGTATAACTCATCCAGCCACGCCTGCTTGAATTTTTTGGCGGGCCAGTCCGGGAGGCTGCCGTGCAGCAGGCTGGCGAAGGTGGTGAAGGTTTCGGCGGCCGGCAGGAGTTGGGCGGACTCCCGCTTGATAGACGACGTCCAATGATGGGTCGGGCCGGTGATGTAGAGCCACACGTCGGGGCGCTCGCCCATGAGCTTGGGGAACTTCGCCGATGGTTGGTCAATCGCCTCGAAAAACCCTCGAATCGACGAGTATTTCATCTGCGGCTGGGTGCCGCCCGCGTTCCAAGCCGCGATGAGCGGGTTGAAATCGACGGGTTTCGAGAAGTCCATCGAATTGATCAGACAATAGGTGGGAGGGATCCGATGGTCCTGATAGGAGGGTGACTGTTGCGCCAGTTTGTGTTGGATGGCGTTGATGCAATTGGGCGGTGTGTCGTTGAGCAAGGGCAGGTGGTTGCCATAGTGTCCCGGTGTGTAGGCCAGGATGCCGCTGCCATCCGGGCTTTCCCAGCGGTACAATCCCTCATGATACCGGCTGATGAACATGTAGGGAATGCCCGCTTTTGATAGGATCTGTTGCATCTGCAGCGAGCGGGCCGGCGGATCGGGATTGAAGGCGACCTTGGCGTCGCAGCCCGGCAGGTTCTCCCTGATCCAGCGCCGGCCCAGATAGGTCTCGCGCACCAGGTCCTCGCCGGAAAACCATGACTCATACGGCTGGTTGTAGGTGGCGCCGAATTCGAGGCGGCCTTGCTGCATGCGTTGGATGACTTCGTCGCGCATCTCCGGATGAGCATCGAGGAATTCCATCAGGTGCAACGAGCACTCCATGCAGAACGTGTAGTTAGGATCCTTGCGCATCATTTCCATTGCGGGCATGATGTTATGATCGATCCGGAACTGGCGGCAGGCCGCCGGAGTATCCATCCACGCCGTGTCCTGATGGCTGGAGGAAACAATGGCGACCGTGCCGTTATGGGAGAAATATCCCGGCACCACGGCCTCGTCCGCCACAGCCCAGGATGCGTCCGTCAGCAGCAAGACAATGATCGGCAACAGGCGTGTTTTATGGGTCTCCATGGGATTTGGGCAATTGCTAGGAAACGTATCGGCAAGCGCCCGTCTTTCATCGGCGGAGCATTGCAGGTTCATGGTACTGTGGTATTTGGCTAGCTTCGTGTTGGCATTGCGCGCGCCCTGCCCTAGCGTGGGTGCCCCCCCTTCATGCCAGCATCCACCGCATTGCCCATCTGGAAGATTCACGCCGACATTCTGCGCACGCTGCAAGCCGGCAATCGCCTGGTGCTCGTTGCGCCCACCGGCTCGGGCAAGACCACTCAGGTGCCGCAAATGCTGCTGGATGCCGGCATCGCGGGCGAGAAAATGATTGTGGTGCTGCAACCCCGGCGCGTCGCCGCCCGCAGCGTGGCCGCCCGCGTCGCCTGGGAGCGCGGGGGCAAGCTTGGAGCGGAGGTCGGCTATCAGATCCGCTTTGACGATCGCACCAGCGTGGGCACCCGGATTTGTTTTGTCACCGAAGGCATCCTGCTGCGCTGGCTGCAGGATGATCGCACGTTGTCGACCATCGGAGCAGTGATCTTCGACGAGTTCCACGAGCGCAACCTGCTCAGCGATGTCGCCCTTGCCTTGGTCAAAAACTTGCAGCAGACCCAGCGGCCCGGGTTGGTCGTTTTGGTGATGTCTGCCACGCTCGATGCCGAGCCCGTTGCCGCGTATTTGCAGCCGTGCCCGATTCTCATCTCCGAAGGCCAAAGCCATCCCGTGGAGGTCGGCTACCTGGCGCTCCCCGACCAGCGAGCAATCACCGCGCAGGCGGCCGAGGCAGTGGCGCGCATCATCAACGCCGATTCCCCCGGCGATATCCTCGTTTTCATGCCAGGACGCGGTGAAATCAACGGCACCCTCGACGCGCTGCGGGGCCTGAAAATGCCGGAGCGGGTGGCCTGCATCCCCTTGCACGGCGAACTCGAACCGCAGGAGCAAGACCGCGCCTTCGCCCCCAACTCCCTGCGCAAAATCATCGTCGCCACCAACGTCGCCGAGACCAGCATCACCATCGACGGCATCCGCCACGTCGTGGACAGCGGAGTCGCCCGCGTCGCCCGCTACGACGCCGAACGCGGCATCGGCACCCTGTTGCTTGAGCCCATCAGCCGGGCCAGTGCCGACCAGCGCAAAGGCCGCGCCGGCCGCACCGCGCCGGGCACCTGTCATCGCTTGTGGACCATCATCGGCCACAAAACCCGCGAGGAACGCAACACGCCCGAAATCCAGCGCAGTGACCTCGCTGAGGTCGTGCTGTTGCTGCACTCGCTCGGCATCCGGCAAGCCGCCACCTTCGACTGGCTGGACAAACCCGACCCGCAGGCGGTTGAACGCGCCGAAGACCTGCTCACCATGCTCGGTGCCTTGCAGCAGGCGGAGCTCACCCCGATCGGCCGCCAAATGCTGCGCCTGCCGATGCACCCGCGCTACTCGCGCATGTTGATCGAGGCCAGCCAGCGCGACTGCGTGCCCGCTGCCGCCCTGTGTGCCGCGCTGGTCAGTGGTCGCGACTTGCTCGCCCGGCTGGATCGCGATGACGGCCAGACCCAAGCCGCGCGCCAGATGTTCGAGGAGAGCGGGGACTCCGACTTCATCACCCTGATGCGTGCCTACGAGTTCGCCAAAGCCAACGGGTTCAGCTTCGACCGCTGCCGCAGCTACGGCATCAACGCCCAGGTCGCCCGCCAAGTCGAGCAGACGTGCCAGCAAATCCTGCAGGTCGCCCACCAGCAACGCCTCTACGACCGCGATGCCGCCCCCGCCAGCACCGCGAAAAACGACGAACCCCTGCGGCGTTGCATCATGGCCGGCTTCGTCGATCAACTCGCCAAACGCCGCCTGCCCGGCAAGCCCGAATGCGATCTCAGCGGGCAGCGGCATGGCCAGCTCGTGCGTGAAAGCGTGGTGCAGGACGCCACGTTTTTCGTGGCCGCCAACTTGCGGGAAGCGCCGTCGCGCGGGTCCACCCCGCTGACCCTGCTCAGCCTCGCCACCGCCGTGCAACCGGCGTGGATCGCCGGGATGTTTCCCCAACATCTGACCAGCACCGTCGAGCACCAGTTTGATGCCACCAACAAGCGGGTCGCCGCAGTGAAAGTTCTGCGCTATCACGATCTCGTCATCGAACAGAAATCGCAGCAACGCGACCTCGATCCCCAAGCCAGCGGACGTTGCCTTGCCGCCGCCCAGCGCGCCGGAGCGTTTGAGCTGCCACTGATGGATCATCGGCTGAAACAATTCATCGCCCGGGTGGCCATCATCCACGCCACCTTGCCGGAACTTGAGTTCGTCCCGTTTGATGAAAACGCCATCACCGCCTGCCTCGCCCGTGCCTTTACCGGCCTGTCGTTGGTGAAGGAGGCCCAGGCCGCGCCCCTCAGCGCCGCATTCCATCGGCATTTGGAAAAAGGCCAATCTGCTTGGCTCGATGAGTTGCTGCCACCCGCCATCGCTTGGTCCGACGGCCGCCCCCTCAAAGTTTCCTACCTCGACGGGTCGCCGGAAGCGCAGGTGAAATTGCAGGACTGTTTCGCACTCAAAGACCATCCCAGCCTCTGTGAAGGCAGCCTCCCCGTGCTCCTCAGCCTCTGCACTCCCGACGGCAAACGCATCGCCACCACCACCGATTGGCCGCACTTCCTCGCCCGCGAGTGGCCAAAGCTCCGCCCCACCGTGGCCAAAAAGTTCCCTGGTCACGTCTGGCGTTAGACCGCTTGATTTAGCCACCCCGATCCTGCTCCGCGGCCGCCGTCATTGCTCCACCCGTCATTGCTCCCGTGCATTTTCATGGCTTGAAATTCTGCCTGCTTCAACGAGTGTGCCGGCCATGCCCAGCATTACACCACCAAACCCGCTGAAATCCAGGGCACTTGCGCTGCTACTGGTTCCGTTTGCCGGATTCCCGTTGCTGGCATCAGCCCAGACGACGGGCGTGCCGGACGCGGCCACCTACGAAAAGTTCGCGCTGGGCCATGCCGGAGATGCCGGGCGCGGGCGGGCGGCATTTCTGGTTTGCGCCACCTGTCACACCGTGGATGGCAGCGCGGGCAAGGTCGGACCAGAGTTGGGACGCATCGGCGACAATTTCCGCCGGCCGGACCTGATCCGGGCGATTCTCAATCCGTCCGAGGCGGTGGCGGTTGGCTATGGAGCGGTATCGATCACAACTCACAGCGGGAAAACCCTCGTCGGCATCGTGAAATCAGCCACTCCGGAGGGCTTGGAAATCATGGGAGTCGACAGTCAGCTGGTGAAAATTCCGGCGTCCAGCGTCAAATCCCAGCAGCAGTTGGAGACGTCGCTGATGCCGGCGGGCCTTTTCGCGGCCTTTTCGCAGGAGGGATTTGCCGATTTGATCGCCTATTTGGAAAGTCTCCGCTCGCCGACGACGGCGGTGGCCGATGCCAACGGCACACTCTCCGCGATTCCGCTGGCGAGCCGGGGGGCGGAGTTGGAGCCATTGTTTGCGATGCGCTTCGATCACCCCACTTGGTTCGGTTGGATTCCAGGGCGCGGCAACGCGGTTGGAATCGTCCTGGAGCACGCGGGCAAGATCTGGCTAACCGAAAAAGCCGGCGCCGGCGAGCAGCGGCGGCTGTTGCTCGACATCACCGGCATCGTCCGCCGGGGCGGCGCGACGGGGTTGCTAGGAATGGCTTTCCACCCGGATTTCGCCACCGACCGGCGCTATTATATCAAATATCAAGTTGTGGAAAACGGGGTCATTTCCACCATCATCGACGAGCGGAGGATGCAACCGGACGTCGATGAGGACGCGGGACTGCCACCGCGCCAGATCATCAAAATCGCATCGGTCACCCAGGATCACAACGGCGGAAGCATCGGCATCGGGCCTGACGGATATCTGTATTTCGGCATGGGCGATACTGGTCCGCAGCGCGACCCCCAAGGCCACGGCCAGGATATGAGTATATTGTTAGGTAAGTTGCTGAGGATCGATGTGGACCACCCCCAGCCGCCGCTCGCCTATTCGATCCCCAAGGACAATCCATTTCTCGGAGTGGCCGGCGCGCGGCCCGAGATCTGGGCCTGTGGCTTCCGCGAACCGTGGCGCATGAGCTGGGATGCGCCAACCGGTGACTTGTGGCTCGGGGATGTGGGGCAGGACCAGGTTGAAGAGGTCGGAATCGTTCGCCGCGGGGAAAACCACGGTTGGAATGTCTATGAGGGACACCGTCCATTTTCAGAGCAATACCGCCGCAAGGGTGAAACCTATGTTCCGCCGGTGCTTAGTTACTCCCATCGCCTAGGGCTTTCGGTTACCGGCGGCTACGTGTACCGCGGCGGCAAGGCCCCTCAAATTCAAGGCAGATATATCTTCGGTGATTTCGACAGCCGGCGGATTTGGGCACTCACCCAGACGGAGCGCAAGCTCGGTCAAGTCGTCGAAATCGCCCGCGCTCCGGACCGGATCACGTCGTTCGCCATGGATGCTGACGGAGAGATCCATGT
>CAIVSK010000203.1 GCA_903908495.1 Akkermansiaceae bacterium | reverse complement strand
GGTGGTTCGCCCGAGTTGGGAGCCGCCGTAGGTGGAAATGCCGGTGCCATAGCCGGTGCCGGAGCTGTAACTGTAATGGATGCCGGGGCCGAATTCGGTGAGCTGGGAGTATTTCCACAGCGCGGCTGTCGTAAAATCGTAGGTGCTCGTGTCGCCGTAACCGCCGCCGCTCGAGGTGGATGAGCTCTGGCTGAAGCCACCCGTCAGTGAGGTTTTCGGGCTGATTTCATAGCGGCCGGACAGCCCGGTATGGATCCCGGTGGTCTCGACGGTCGAGCTGGCTGCGGCCGACGAATAATTGTTGCCGCCGCTGTCCATATCGAAGCCGGCGTTGGCCGAGATGCTGTAGCTGGGCCCCTCGTAACTGCCGAGGATGCTGGCGCTTTTATTGATGCGGTTGAAGTTCGAGCGATTGAGGCTCTGGTTGTAATTACCGGTGGAGCTGCCGCCAAAGGTCATGGCCGAGGAATAATTCTGCGGGCTGCCGCGATTCTCATCAATGCCGCCGGTGGCCGACACCGTGAAGTGGTTCGCTTTGTAATTGCCGACCAGGCCGCCGCCCTGGCTGTAGCCGCTGAATTCCGAGCGACTCATGTATTCGTCATAGCGGCCGCGGTAGTTGCCGCCAAAGGTGAACGGTCCGGGCTTTGACAGGTAGTTGAAATTTGCGCCGAGGCTGGTGAAAAAGTCGGCGGTGGGCTGGTTGCCGATCTGCTGCTGGCCTTGGGTGATGTTTGTGTTGTAAGTGCCGCTCAAGGTGGCGGAGGCATGGAAACCGGCGAGGAGGCTATCGCCGACCCCGTCGCCAAGCGGGAATCCCGCCAGATTGGCGAAGGCATTTTCCGGAGCTACCGGTTCAACGGGAGCATCGATCTTATCATCGGGCGCATCGGCCTCGCCGGGGATTTGGGGGGCACCCGGGATGGCGGGAACGGCGGGCAGGTTGGGATCACCGGGCAGGCCGGGATCGCCGGATAGACTGGGCATCGGCATCACGTTGGGAATGACCGGTGGCAGCACTCCGGGAATTACCCCGGTGTCTTTGGGTGTGTGAGGCAACTCAGGGGCGGGCGGCTGCGCCGGGGTGGCCTCCTCTGGCGTCGGGGCGCTCGTGTCGACGGCCGGTGCCGGCAGCGCAGCCATCCAATGGCAGCAAACCACCGTGCTTATCATCCTCAAACGGGGGTTCCATACGATCCTGGTTTTCATCGTGGTGAGCTCGGGTGGCGGTGTCTGGTTCGCTCCATGCGCCACTGGCGGCCTCCGGAGCTGGCCTCATGTTAGGAGTCGGCCCGCTGCCCAGCAAGACGAATCATTCAGACGGATTGAAGCAAGAAAAAAGCCGCTTCTGGAATCACCCGGGAGCGGCTTGATGAGAGGAGTCAATTGACAGGCGACTCAGTTGCGACGGCGACGGGCCACCAAGCTGGCACCCGCCAGGCAGAGCAGCAACGAGGTCGACGCTTCGGGGACCATCACGAGGTTATCGATGATAATGGCGTTGGAGCCGGCGTTGCCAATTCCGTTTGTAGGAGTCCACGTCATGTGATACGAGTCGATCACCTGGTTCGGTGCAAACGCGGTCGATCCGCTCCAGCGGCCGTTGTCGACCGAAAGGTTGAAGTTGGTCGTGGCGCCATTGGGAGAAAACGTCAAATTGAACAAGTATGGGCCGCCTTCTTCAGCGCCATAACCCGTACTCACCGGGGCCGAGGCACCGACCGTGTAGGAAACCGCCCAAATGGCAGTCGCTGAATCCGGGGTGGCCGACTGGCTTGTCGGGGTGAAAGTCACCGAGAAAATGTTGTTGCCGGTGGAGGTGCGGAGGGCGATGCCGAAGGTGTCGCGAACCGCGTTGGTGTTGGTGCTATCAACCAGTCCGAGATCAAACGAAATGGACGATCCAATGTTGTCGGTCGTCACCACCGGCTCACCGTAGGCGTGGGCGAGATCGACCGTCGCCATCGTTGTCTGGTAGCCGAAGTCACCAAATCCGAGGGATGCAGCCTTGGAGGAGGTGGTGGGGCGCACCCAGGTGGCAACGGTGGAGAGGTTTGCTGTCGGATCGTTGATGGTCCAACTTTCGTGACCGGCGACATCTCCACCATTTGGAAAACTTTCAAATCCGGTTGAGTAGACTGCGGCCTGTGCATTCAGGGTGAATGCGACGGCCGCGAAGGCAAAAAGGAATTTCGATTTCATATCAGCTATTTATGATGAGGGGGATTGTGAATAAAAGAATGCAAGTCAAGGAAGGCTGACCAAGGGCTTGGGATCCGTGGTGACGACGATGATCCGCCGTGCCTGCGCTGGGGTAACGAGCGCCAGAGCGAATCCGGTGAGGCAGGTAACAAAGAGAAATTTCCGCAGGACTGTTTTCATGACGGGCCAAACAGACAGTTTTTCGAGGGGGCGCGCAACTTTTTTTTTCGGTTTTCCGAATTTTTTTTCCGACAATCTATAAATGCAAGAGAATGAACGGGTTGGGATGTCGGACAAGGCAGTGGGGGGCAGGTGGCGGATTATTCGGCAACGGGTGCCAGCTTTTCGAGTTCTGGTTGGCCTTTGGCGAGTTGCCGGATGCGTTGCCGTGTTTGCTCGCTTGACCACGGGTTGCCCGGGTGCAAGCGGTCGAGCTGCGCGGCCCGCCGGAGGGCCTCGGCCCACAGGGTGGCACAGCGTTGGGGGTCGATTGGTGCCCACGCCTGGGCCTGGCGCAGCGGGCCGTCGACCCAGGTGGGGTCGAGGGCGAGCTCGAGGGCGAAGCAGTGATCCGCCAGGGCGTATCTGTCATCGTAATGCATGGCCAGAAACCCCTGGTAACGCAGCAGGGAGCGGTCCAGTGGGGCCTGCGGCGCGGCTTGCTTCACAATGGCCAGCGCCCATTCGAGGCGGTCCTCGGTCGGCGGGGGGTCATAGGACTGGCCCTTGGCCAGTGCCTCCGCCTGCAGCGCTTGATCCTCCTTATAGAGAAGGCGGGCGGCTTGCAGGGCGGTGCTGGCAGTGGTCAGGGCGGGCGGCGGGCCGTCCCACCACTCGGCGCGGACCAGCCAGCCGGCCAGCACCAAGAGGACGAGGGCGGCGAGGCGGAATGGCCAGGCCGGCGGCGGGGGGGGCAGCGGAGCGTGGGACGGTGCGCGTGACGGAGCGTGGAGTGCCAGCGCGAACAGCAAGACGGCGCTCCAAGCCAGGGTGATGCGGTGCCCGGGCACATCGAAGAGCCCGTGGATGGGGACCAGCAGGGCCGCCACCAGGCACGCGCTGCGCAAGGCGCGGTCGCGGCCGCCGAGGATGGCTGCCCGCCCCTGCCAAAAGGCCAGAATCACCAAGGCCGCCAGTGCCAAGGTGGCCGGCACCCCGGTTTCCGCCGCCAGCCAGAGCCAATCGCTTTCCGGATGGAAACTGTCGGACAGGTTGGAGGCTGCCGTGAGTTTGCGATATTGCGGAAACACGTAGAAAAACTGCCCGGCCCCGATGCCGGTCCACTTGAAGTCGCGGATCAGGCCGAGGGTGTCGATGGCGGTGGGAATGCGGAAATCCAGGTCGCGTGGGGCATCCGCCGCCGGTTTGGCTTCCTCGGGTGGCGAGTCGTCCGCCGCGGGGAGGGCGCTGCCGGCCATCTCGGCAGTCTTGGCGATGCGGTTTTTGACGCCGGAGTCGGTGATGGAAAACAGGCCGATGGTAGCCAGCGCGATCAAACCGAGTGCCCACAGCCCGTGTTTGCCAAGATAGCGCATGCCCAGCATCGGCAGCCACGCGAGGCAGCCGATGGCCACCAGCACAATGCCACCCCGGCTCAGCGACCAGCCGGCCACCGCCCACAGGCACACGCCGGTGCCGGCGAGTGCCACCGCCAGCGTGAGAAACCGCTTGTCGCGCAGCGCTTGAAACACGTTGCCCAGACCGCAGATGGCTCCCATGGCGAGGTAGGTGGCGGTGTGGTTGCGATTGGGAAAAAATCCGAAGTGCGAGTCGGTGCCGGGGTGGCCGCCGTGGGGCATGTCCTGCATGAGTTTGGCGAGGATCGCGAAAGCGGCGACCCCCAGGGTGAATGCCAGCGCCCACACCCGCACTTGATTCGCCGATGACCGGTGGCCTGCCAGCCACAGCCCGCCAACCACCATGACGACGAACAAGCTGAATGTTTCGGCGGCCTGCCGCGACTGGATCGCCACCAGCGGGCCGGTTTCGATCCCGAGGGATTCCAAATGCTGGCGCCATTCCGGCATCGCGAACCAGCCGGCCGGCAGGAAGGCGGCGGCTCCCGCCAGCAGAAATAAAGCGGCCAGCAGCCACCACAGGCGGGGCACTGCCACCACCGGCGGGCACAGCAGCATCAGCAGGCCTGTGCCACCGATCAGCACGCCGTGAAAGCCCGCCCACGGCCCCGCCACCAGCAACGAGCCAACCAACAGCAGCAGCCACATCCCGCCAAAAACAACGCTCGATGCCGGGTTGCCAGGCTCACGGCTCTCACCACCTGCATCCCGCCGTCCATGCCCATTGCGACCGCCACTCATGGCGCGCATCCAAGCGGGAAAATCCCGCTTGTCAAGCGAACAGGCCCGGCCAGCGAACGGGCCCGGTCGCGGCAGGTGCATGACGCAAGGCCAAGCGCCGAGGCGGGGAGATCTCCGCATCGCCCCTGGACGATGATGTGGGGGGCTACGACCTCCCTCCGCCGGAATGCCAACGACCAGACAGTGTCCGCAATTACCCTGATGACGGAGGCCAGCCACAGGCGATGGCAACGCATCACAGCGATTCATCCCCCCCCGGAAAATCCGAACCCGGCGCTTGACGCCGGGGGCGGCGTGGAACATCCTGTGGCACATGAAGACGGTCACCATTCGGCAAATTCATCACGACTTCAGCGCGGTTCTTGCGTTGGTCGCGCAAGGGGAGGAAGTGACGGTGTTGAACCGGACCCGCCCCGTCGCCCGCATTTGCCCGCCGCGTCCCGAGGCCCCGGCCAAGTTCAAGATGCCGGACTTTGCGGCCCGCGCCAAGGCCATCTTCGGGGATTCAAGAATCATGCCCAATATCATTCTCGAGGAGCGGGAGGAAAGGCAATGGTAGCATAGAGGACACCAGTTTTTTCTTTTCGCTTTGCCGAAGACACCCGCCTGTTGCCCGATATGGTGTTCAACCGCATCGTCAACAACTCCGCCTCAGTTGCCGCCG
>CAIVSK010000202.1 GCA_903908495.1 Akkermansiaceae bacterium | reverse complement strand
TGGTCTTGGAGGAGCGCGGGATTTCGAGACGGATGCCGACATCTTCCTTTTCCTCAGGTTGATGGAGGAGATCGACCGTCTCGCCATCCACGGCGATTTTGAGGGTTTGGGAAATGGTGGCGGCACTGATGCCGTGGAGCGCGGCCTTTTCCTTGTCGATGACAAAGCGGTCCCTCTGTTGGTCCGCCTCATGATACCAATCCACATCCACCACGCCGGGGGTTTGCTTGAAGATGGTCTTGACTTTCTCTGCCAGTTTGAGCCGGGACGTTTCGTCGGGTCCGTAGATTTCCGCGACCAGGGTTTGCAGGACAGGCGGTCCGGGCGGCACCTCGGCGATCGCAATGCGCGCTTGATAGCGCTCGGCTATAGCGGTCAATCGTGGACGGATGCGTTTGGCGATGTCGTGGCTTTGCGCCTTGCGTTCATTCTTGGGAACGAGGTTGACCTGGATGTCCGCGATGTTAGCTCCGCGCCGCATGAAGTAGTGACGCACCAAACCGCTGAAGTTGAAGGGCGAGGCCACGCCGCCATAAATTTGCCAGTTGGTGACTTCCGGTTCGTCGCGGATGGCGGCCGCCATCTCACGGGCGACTGCGGTGGTTTGCTCGAGCGAGGCACCCTCCGGCATGTTGAGAATGACCTGGAATTCACTCTTGTTATCGAACGGCAGCATTTTTACTTTCACCCAACCGAGACCGACGGTGGCGAAGGACGCTAGCAACAGCAGCGTAATGCCAGCTAGAAACGCCCACCGCCAGCCTGCATGATGAATCAGCGGTCCCATCATGCGGCGGTAGAGCTTGGTGAAAAAGTCCTCCGCATGGTCTGACGCGTGGCCGGTTGGAGATGGAGGGGTTACGACAGGAGTTGAAGAGGGCTCGGCATCGGCTGAAGAGTGTTCGGCAGGATGCCGATCACTGCCGACGGGACGCCGGCTCTCCCCGTATTTCTTGCCCCAACCGAGGATGCGGATGGACGCCCAGGGAGTGACGATGAAGGCGATGAGCAGCGACCAGAACATGGCGGCACTCGCCCCGATGGGAATCGGCCGCATGTATGGCCCCATCAGGCCACCGACAAAGGCCATCGGCAGCACCGCGGCAATCACCGCAAAGGTGGCCAGAATCGTGGGATTGCCCACTTCGTTGACCGCCTCCACCGCGATAGTCGACCAATTCCGTCCGTGGTTGCCCGGCAGGTGGAAATGTCGGACGATGTTTTCGACCACTACGATGGCGTCATCGACAAGGATGCCGATGCTGAAAATCAGCGCGAAAAGCGTGATGCGATTGAGCGTGAAACCATACAGGTAAAATATTAACAGGGTGAGCGCGAGGGTGGCGGGGATGGCCACCGCCACGATGCCCGACTCGCGCCAACCGAGGGTGAGCCAAATGAGCAACGTGACACTGAAAATGGCGATGCCCATGTGAAACAACAGTTCGTTGGATTTTTCCGCCGCGGTCTCGCCATAGTTGCGGGTCACGTCTACCGTCACATCGGCAGGAATGAGGTTGCCTTTGAGCAGCCCGACCTTGCGCAGCACATCGTCGGCGACGGCGATGGCATTGGCACCGGGGCGCTTTGCAATGCTGAGGGTGACGGCGGGTTCTTCCATGTGATTTCCCGAACCAAATAACACGTATTGATTGGTTTCCTCACTGCCATCGAGGATGTCCGCCACTTCGCGCAGATAGACCGGCCGCCCGCTGAACACACCGATGACCACGTTGCCAACATCTTCGGAGGATTTCAAGAAGGCACCCGTCTCCACAAGGACTTCGCGGTTGGCGGTGGTGAGGCCTCCGGCGCGGTACTGCCGGTTCGATTGTTGCAACATCGGCACGATGCCCGCCGGGCTGAGGCTGCGGGATGCCAGTCGGGCCGGATCGAGGATCACGCGAACGGTCTTGCGGGCACCGCCGATGAGCGTGGTCTCTGCCACTAACGGCACTTGCTTGATGGATTCCTCAACTTGCGCGGCGAGTCGCCGCAACATGAGATGATCATAACGGGCACTGTGAAAGGTAAGTCCCAGAATCGGCACGTCATCAATGCTCTTGGGTTTGATCAGCGGCGAGGCAACTCCGGGCGGGATGCGATCAAAGTTAGAGCGGAGTTTCTCGGTGAGCTTGACCAAGCTCGATTGGGGGTCCTCACCGACCTTGAAGCGCACGATGATCATGCTCTCGCTATCTTTAGAGGTGGAATAGATGTATTCGACCCCGGGCAGTTCCCACAGCAGTTTCTCCATCGGACGGGTCGCCCGTTCCTCGACTTCCTTGGAACTGGAACCAGGCATGGCCACCATCACATCGACCATGGGCACCTTGATTTGCGGTTCCTCTTCACGCGGTAACAGCACGATGGCGGCCCCACCTAGCAGAACCGCGGCGACGATGATCAGCGGTGTGAGCTTGGAGTCGATAAAGGCGGCTGCGATGCGGCCCGCAATGCCGAGAGAATGCGGCTTGGATGATGAGTCGCTCATGGCTGTGCAGTCACGGGTTGGCCGTCTGTGAGGTGGGTGGCGTCGCTGGTCACGACCGGATCGCCGGGCTCAAGACCGGAGAGAATCTCGATTTTATCATCCAACAGTTTGCCGGTTTTGACGAGGCGCAGTGTGGCATGGCCTTCCCTGACAACGAAGACAGCCTCCATCTGGCCCCGCCTGATCACAGATAGGCGCGGCACCAACAACAACTTGGTTTGTGCCACCGGCACGGCGACACGGCCGAACTGCCCGGGGCGCAAGCCGGCGGCGGCGGGCAGGTCCAGCTTCACCAGAAACGTGCGGCTGACGGCATCGGCCACCGGAGAGATTTCCGAGACGGTGGCGGCAAGGGGCTTTGGCAAGGTGGGAATAGTGACCGGGAGAATCGCACCCGACTTGACATCGCCTAGCAGGCTTTCCGGAAGGTCGGTTTCAAAACGCAGATTGGCCGGGGCTTCCATTTCCATCAGCGGCTTGCCAGGCATGGCGAGGTCGCCCACATCGGCGAGTTTGCGGGTGATGACCCCATCAAATGGCGCGGTGACTTTGGCATAGCCGAGCATGGTTTCCGCTTCGTTAAGTCCGGCGGTGGTCACCTTGACGCGGGCGGCTGCGGCATCGAGTTCCTGTTGGCTGGTGGCTTTGCTGGCGATGAGTTGCTGTTGGCGGCCCAAGTCGCGCTGCGCCTGATCCAACATGGCCTTGGCTTGCTCCTGCCTGGCGCGGATTTCCTGCACATCCAACTCGGCGAGCAGTTCGCCGGATTTCACAATTTGGCCCGGGGCGACGAGGTATTGGAGGAGACGCCCGCTGACTTTGGCCTCAATCACGGCGCGAAGTTTCGAGCGCACGGTGCCGACCACGTCCTCGGTGGCTTGGTGGGCTTCCAGGGTGGCGGGGGCTGTTTTTACCGCAATTGCCGGGGTGCTTGCCTCGCGCGGGGCGATGCCATCTTTCTGGTGGCAGGAGCAAGCCAGCAACACTGCTAGCGATAGACTGGTGAGTGATTTCATAAGGGGTGTGATAGATTTCGTGCAAACCGAGGCAAGGCGGGTACAAGGACTGAGCCACGAGAGCCTGAGAAGTTACAAATCGTCGATTATCGCTTGATTGATGACTCGGCACGGGCTTACTCGCCTGCGTTCGCGTGAAATTCGTCGAGGCAGCAGAAGATCTTTAGGACGCAGGGGCTTTTCAGGGCGTAAAAAATCTTGGTCCCGCGGCGCTCGTCCAGCAAGATTCCGGCATTGCGGAGGACCGCGAGGTGACTGGAAACCGTGGACATGTCCAGCCCGACGAGCTCCGTCAGGTCCGCCACGCATTTTTCGCCGCCGCCGAGCGCATCGACGATGAGCAGGCGGTTCGGGTTGCTCAGCGCCTTAAAAACATTCGCCGCCTGGCGAAAATCAGCCGGCTTCTTGCGCTTGGATGCCTTGCGGGTGATGTTCATGCTTGGAAAGTTTGCCAAGTACCAAATTAATGCAAGCCGAATCTCAGGAAATAACAGAATTGTAATCCGCCACAGTGGCCGCGGTTCATCTGGCCGGGGTCTGGTCGCCGGGTTCGTCGCATGGGATGCCGACGACGGTCCGCGCGGAGGTCACGCTGCCCCGGATGTCTGAGAGCTTGAACGGAAGTTCGCTTGGGGTTGGAAGCCCCTTGGCGGCTTCGAGGTCCGGCTGCTTTTCGCGTGCGGCGCAGGGCGTGAAGGCTTTCGGCACGCCGATGGGGACTCGCCACACGCCGGGCATGACCTCAACCGGCGCCGCCGCATACAGAAAGACGGCATCAGCAAAGCAGGGCAAACAAGGTGGAGGACGCTCGGGTGTCTGATGTGTCTCCTCAGCGGATTGGAATTGTCATCCTAAAAAGGGTAATGGAATGGGTTGCAGCACCATTTCTTAACCAGTGATTTCACGGATTGAAGAGGACTTCGGCGTGAGCTCAGTCGAACGATTACACGGAAAAGATGACTGCAATCTATCAAATCTTCAGCTCATCCTAAAGGTGTATGCCATAAAATCCATAACTCTTTCTTGATCCGTGTATTCCGTGAAATCCGTGGTTTCTATTTTCCTATTTAGGGTCATTCATTGCGACTCGGCTCGGTCATTCCCCGAGGCGGACGGAGTACGTCGTCTGCGGCGACGGTATTGCTAAGAAATTGCTTTTGCGGTGGAGGCCGCCCACCGGGCCGGTGGCCGGACCGGAGGGCGGGGGAAATGCTACGCGTGCTTCATTTCACCTCTTGAATCGACTGGCGATCCTTGAGCAACAGCTCGGGCCAATTGGCGTGGCCAAGCACATTTTTAACAACTCCTGCAATGCGGACGCGTTTGCCCTGCAAACTTTTGAGCGCCAGTTCGGACATCTCGTCGGGCTGGTTCTTGGTCTGGAAATATCCCCGCACCACTTCCTGCTGCGGGGTTTCACCAAACTCGAGGTAGAGGGTTTTGTCGGATCCCGACGCCCGGATGTTTTTCAAAACCCCTTCGACGCTCACCTCGTGCCCCTTTTGCTGCATGATGCGCTCGGTGTCGCCACTGCGCAGCACGCCGCCGGGCAAATCGCCCTCCGCCGGCTGCGCGGTGACGGCAGCGGCGGGCGTGACGGGTGACGTGGCGGGCTGGGTGGCGGGCGCTGGCACCTTGCGGGCGCCATGGGCCACCGGATGTTTGACGACCCACCATCCGGCCGCCACCACCACCACGGCGAGAGCGGTGATCAGGAACCAGGGTTCCTTGGCCGGGGATTTTTTCAGGCGCGCCGTTGCCAGGGATGCCATCGCCGGTTGCGGCAAATTCCGCATCCCGGGCGGCATCGCGATCACGGGCGGCGCGTCCGGCCGTGCAGCGGGCTGCGGCGCTTCCACCGGCAGTGCTTCGGCAAAACCAGCCAAGCCCTCCCGCGCTTGGGCCAGCGTGAGGACGTCCGCATTGACCCGCAGCCATTTCACCCATGCGCCGAGGCCTTGGCCCGCCTGATCGAGCACCTTTTTGCCGCGCCAGCCGAGCAAATCATCGGCCAACTCCGCCAGCGCCGACAGGCTGCGACGGGAGACCTCGCAGCCGATCCATTTCAATGGGGCCAGCGAAAATATCAATCCCCGGCCGTCGGCTCCGGCATCCGCGATGATGAGTTCGGGTGCGGTTTCCACCCACACGGCGTCCACCCCCAGCGCATAGGACAAGGCGGCGGAAAGTTCCAGGGCGCGGTCGAGCACGGCGACGGCCCCGCCCGGGGTGAAGGAGCCGCGCTGCAACATGTCGGCGAGCGGTTCGCCATCGATCCACTCGGTGGCCACAAACGGCATGCCGTCGACCGGATCACAGCCGCCGGCGAGGACCGCCCGCAAGCCGGGGTGGCGCAGGCCGACGAGTTGGGCCAGGGCTGTGGCGTAGTCGCTGCGTTCCTCATCAAACAGGCCGCCGCCGTCCGCCCCGAACGGGAAAAACCGCTGCACGGCCACAGCGGTGCCGGTCTGGGTATCGAGGGCATGGAAAGTGACCCCAAAGGAATCTTGGGCAACGATATCTTGAATCTCGAACCGGCGGCTCAACACGGCGGATGATACACACGAATTGCCGTTCGCCAAGTGGCGATGCGGCGGATTTGAGCAATTCAGCCGGGCGGCAGCGGTGCCAGCGTGATGGGTGAAAATTGCAGCGGCCGATGAAAATCCGGCTCTGCGGCCCCGAGGTCGGTGGCACTCAAAAACCGTTGCTGCGGCGACTCGAGGATGAACGTCACATTCGCCGTGGTAGCCGGGCCGAAGTCCAGCCGCGCCCGCAGCAAGTCCAACGGCACCGCCAGCGCCGCCACCCACGATCCGTCCGCCGCCAACTCCGAATACGTCGCCACTTCCGGCATCGCAATATCCACCGCCTCAGCCCGCTGCCGCGGAGCGGTGAATTCGCAGGTCCACCAGGCGCCGTTGGGTGCCAGGTTGAATTCAAAGTAGCGCCCGCTGCAGGGGTCGGCCAAAAACAATTCCGCCACATCGTAGCGCCACAATTCCGCCTGAAATCTTCCCGGCCGGCCCTGTGGATGCAGCAGCGCGGGCCGCCGGTGATTGACCACAAACCACAGCCGCTGCGCATCGCACACCAGCGCAAAGCCAGCCGCCGGCTCCACCCGCGCTCCATGCCAGTCCTTCCCCAAGCCGAACAATGGCACATCCAGCTCCCCCCATACCAACGGACGCGCGCTCTCGAAAATCGTCATGCCCCGAGCCTGGCAGAGTCGCCCGCGCTTGTCCACTGGATCTGGCGCTTTCGCCGCGCAGGGGCGGTTCGCATGCTTTGGCTGCGCATGGGCCGCGCAGGTGTGGAATGCGCGTGGCAAGCGCCAGCGCGACACCGCTTTGGCTCAATCCCACCGCGCCCTGCGGCCGCCACCAGATCGGGTCCGTCACCAAGTCTCCACATTCCCCGGTCCGGGCGATGCTACCGGCTAGACGGCGTGGACCTGCCGGGAACCCCGCAGCGAGCCGGGTTGAGCCACAGCGGCGTGGCGGGCTGGAGCCCTTCCCGCCGCACTCCACACATTGACCTAGTACACCGGCGCGCCGGACGTATCGGTACTGGTGCTGCTGCTGCCCTGGGCTTTATTGGCGGATTTTTCCATACCATCGCCCATCATCCGCAAATCGCGGCCCAGGCCGATCGTGGTGTTACAGGAACTCAGCAGGGTCACAACCCCAACCGCAGCAATTAATAGGATTGATTTCATAGGCGCACAGACCTAGTATCACAAGGGCATAAAAGCGCAATGATTAAGTTTGCTTGAAATTACGGCGGAGCTCGACAATTTGGTCGCGGATCTGGAAAGCGGCGGCCTGTAATTTCCTGAAATTGGCGCGGGTGGCCGGATCGCTGGCGGCTTCGTGCAAATCCTGGCAGGCGCCAAGGGCTTCGTTGAGCCAATTGAGGCATCGTTTGAGCACGGCGAGCACGAAGCCTGTCTCCGGTTGGTAACCGCTGCCGTGGCCGTTGAGTGCGCTGGCGAGTTTACCGCTGACTTGGAGCAGGTTGGTGATGAGCAAATACGAGGGCGAACCGGGACCATCGTCGTTTTCCAGCAAATCCATCGCCTGGCTGGCCAGCGCCTGGGCGCTGGCTTGCAGCGGGTGGCTATCGCTCTCATCAAAGGGAATCCCGTCGGCATCGCTCAATTCGGCCAATTCGTCGTCGAGGGCGTCGTCGTCAAATCCATCGCCCAGCAGCGAATCATCGTCATCATCATCCGCGTCCTCATCCTCATCAAACCCGGCGTTGCCGTCGGCCTCATCGCGTTCGGCCAAGGCATCGAGCAAGCCGTCCCAGCTCATGACGAAGGCCTCTTTGCGCTCGCTGTCCTCGTCGTCCATGTATTTTTCGAGCACCTCTTGATAGGCATCGGTGAGGCGGTCGCTTTCCTTGAGGCGCTCCTCCCAGGCGAATTCATCGAGCTCGCCGGCGGGTTCCTCACCGGGCTCTTCCACCTCGCGGCGCTGGATGACCAGCGTCATGAAATCGCGCATGGCATTCAAGTTGGCGAGTTTCTGCGCGGCCTCGGCATCCTCGTCGAGCTCCCACTCGTGGGCCGAAATGGTGAGCAAAAAGGTGGACGCCTCAATGACCACCCGCCCGTTGAACTCGCCGAACCATTCCAGATAGAGCGTGTTGCGCCACTCGAACGGCACCTCCAACTGCGCGTGGCATAGCGCTTGAAATTCCTCATCGCTGACCAGCGGGACCTTGGCTTTGCGCGAGGCGGTCATGTCGCCAATCAAGCCGGACTGGTCCACGGCCAAGCCGGCGGTTTCCGGGCCTGGCCGGGGCGTGGGGTTTTCGAAGTGCAGGCGGGTGCCGGCCAGATCGCGCCAACAGTCGCCATCCAACGCCAGTTGCAGTGGCGCATCGCAACCCGCCAGCCAGATGCGGCCGGTGGTGCGACCCTCGACCGTATTGTCGATTTCGCCCCGAACCACTGCCTGCTCGATCCGCCATGCCATGGCCAAATTTCGCAATAGCGGGGCACGGCGTCAAGCCCGCGGATTTTCCGCGCCAGCGGCCGCCATTGCTCGCCACCATGAAATGAATCCGACATGAAAATGAAACCGGCACCACCTTTGTCGTGCCTTTTGAAACGAATCCCTGCAAAATCAGGGGCTGCAGCCTCATGATGAGAAACTCGGGCGGGCCACCACGCATTGGCTCACCCCGGGCGAACGGCGGATCGGAGGCCGCCATTCCTTGGAAAAAAAACCTGCAAAAAACGACTTGCCAGAGCGGCGCGCGGGCACTACGTCAACGGCGTTTTCCGGGCCAGCACCGGAGTCCCCCACCCCATCCCCCCATTATGATCAAGCCGAAGAAAGTCGCCATCCTAACCGCCGGGGGGCTTGCTCCCTGTTTGTCCAGTGCCATTGGCGCGCTCATCGAGCGCTACACCGAGATCGATCCGAGCATCGAGATCATTTGTTACCGCGGCGGCTACAAGGGCCTGCTGCTGGGCGACAGCATCACCGTCACCCCCACCATCCGCGACAACGCCGGCATCCTGCACCGCTACGGCGGCAGCCCGATCGGCAACAGCCGCGTCAAGCTCACCAACATCAAGGATTGCATCAAGCGCGGCTTGGTCAAGGAAGGCCAGGACCCGCAAAAAGTCGCCACCGACCAATTGATCAAGGATGGCGTCGACGTGCTCCACACCATCGGCGGCGATGACACCAACACCACCGCCGCCGACCTGGCCAAATTCCTGGAAACCAACAAGTACAATCTTACAGTCATCGGGCTGCCCAAGACCATCGACAACGACGTCTATCCGATCCGCCAGAGCCTCGGAGCGTGGACCGCCGCCGAACATGGATCTAACAACTTTGCCAACGTGGTGGCCGAGCACAACGCCAACCCGCGCATGCTCATCGTGCACGAGGTGATGGGGCGCAACTGCGGCTGGCTCACCGCCGCCACCGCCCGCCACTATCAGGAATCGCTGGAGCGGCAGGACTGGCTGCCCGAGTTGGGGCTGACCAAGGAGCGGTTCTCGGTGCACGCGGTGTTTGTGCCGGAGATGGCGATTGACTTCGCGGCGGAGGCCGTGCGCCTGAGCAAAGTGATGGATGAGATCGACAACGTGAACATTTTCATTTCGGAAGGTGCCGGGGTGGATGACATCGTGCGGGCGATGGAAGCGGCCGGCCAAAGCGTGCCGCGGGATGCCTTCGGCCATATCAAGCTCGATGCGATCAATCCGGGCGCTTATGTGGGCAAGGAATTCGCCGCCAAGCTCGGTGCCGAAAAAACCCTGATTCAAAAGAGCGGCTACTACAGCCGCGCGGCGGCGGCGAATCTGGCCGACCAGCGTCTGATCAAAGGTTGCGTCGATCTCGCCGTGGAATGCGCGATGCGCCGCGAAGGCGGAGTCATCGGCCACGACGAGGACCGCAACAACGTGCTGCGCGCCATCGAGTTCGGCCGCATCAAGGGCGGCAAACCGTTCGATATCGACACCCCGTGGTTCGAGTCGTTGTTAGGAAAAATCGGCCAGACCAAAGGCACCAAGGTGGAAGTGAAACATTGATGCAGGCATGGTAGCGGCGGTCTGCGCCCGTCACTGGCGAAAGATTGGACGGTTCCTTGGCTAGCGTCGGTCACCGACCGCCGCTACAACCCATGCGCACGGCTGCACTGTAGCGGCGCTCCGTGAGGCCGTGGCCCGTGGCCCGCGCCTGCGCAGCGACGGTCACAGACCGCCGCCACAACGCTTACTGCATGGCGAAGAGGGACTTTTTGAGCTCGATCACATTGAGCGGCGGCACGTTGAAGAGGCAGTGCGCGCTGCGTTTGAGGTCGAAGAGCTCATGCTCGGAGAGCTGCAGGGAAAATTGATAGGTGATGAACACGCTGTCCGGGCCCATGGCGCGGGCGATGCTGGAGAGCAACTGTTCGCGCTGCTGGCGCTCCATGATGGTGAACGGAATGCCGGAGACAATGTAGTCAGGGTCGGCGCATCCGAGGTTGCCGAGGGTCTCGGGCAGGTACAAGGCATCGGCGTGCACCACCGTCACCCGCTCATCATTGGCGAATTGCTTTTCCAGGTGCTCAACGAAGTGGCCGTCCAACTCGACGAGAATGAGCTTGGAGGCCGCGTCCATGCGGCGGGCGATTTGGCGGGTGTGGCAGCCTTCGCCGGGACCCAGCTCGACGACCACCCGCGGCTTGGAAAAATCGATGCGCTTGGCGGTCTGGCGGGTCAGAAACGGCGAACTTGGCACGAGATAACCCACCTGAATAGGGTTGGCCAGCAATCGTTTGAAAAACAGGAGACTCATGGGGGGTGCTGGCGCAGGATAGCGAGCTGAGACCGGCGGTCGAGCAATAGTTCTGAAATCTTCGGATTTTCGGATTTTCACCCGGTGCCCTTGATGTTGACACGGCAGCGGCAGCCACTAGGGTTTGCGCCGGATATGACCATTGACCAATACGCCAACCGCTTTGTGTGCGATCTCGTGGCTTACGAGCCCGGCAAACCGATTGATGAAACCGCCCGCGAACTCGGCCTCAATCCCGCCGATATCGTCAAGGTGGCCTCCAATGAAAACCCGCTCGGCCCGTCGCCCATGGCCAAACTGGCGATGTGCGCGGCGCTCGACGAAGCCCATATCTACCCGGACGGCGCCGGCTACCGGCTGCGTCACGCCATCGCGCAGGCGCTCGACCTTGAACTCGAACAGGTGGTGCTGGGCAACGGGTCGAACGAAATCATCGAGCTGCTGTGCCACACGTTTCTCAATGGCGACGCGGAATTGATCGCCGCGGAGCACGCGTTTGTGGTCTACAAGCTGATGGCCACCCTGTTTGGAGCCAAGTACGTGGAAGTGCCGGACCCGGGCTTCGTCCACGATTTGGAGGCCATGGCCGACGCGATCACGCCGCAAACCCGCCTCCTCTTCATCGCCAATCCGAACAACCCGACCGGCACGATGGTCGGCCAGGAAGCCATCGACCGCTTCATGGCGCGGGTGCCCGAGCACGTGGTGGTGGTCTTCGACGAGGCGTATTTCGAATTTCTCGAGGTGCCGCTGGATACTTTGAAATTCGTCCGCGACGGCCGCAACATCTGCGTGCTGCGGACCTGCTCAAAAATCCACGGCCTCGCCGCCCTGCGCGTCGGCTACGGCCTGGCCTCCAAGCCGGTGGCCGCCTTGCTGCAAAAGGCCCGCCAGCCGTTCAACGTCAACGCCATCGCCCAGGCCGGGGCGCTCGCCGCGCTGGCCGACACCGGGCACATCGAGCGCACCCGGGCGGTCAACCGCGAGGGACTGGCGTTCTATCAGGCCGCACTGCAGGCCCGCGGCATCCATTTCGTCCCCAGCGTGGCCAATTTCCTCCTCATCGAAGTGGGCGACGGCGACCGCGTGTTTCGCGAAATGCTCCAACAAGGGGTCATCGTGCGGGCCATGCGCAGCTACAAGCTCCCCGGCTGGGTCCGCATCTCCATCGGCACCGCCGCCCAAAACACCCGCTGCCTGGCCGTGCTGGACTCGGTGCTGGCGAGCACGCAGGCCTGAGCCAGTGCCTTTGCAACCCGCGACCCGATCCTGAAACCACGGACTACACGGATGAAGAAAGAGCTATGAATTTTTTGGCATTCGCCATTTGGATGAGTCCGATACTTGATAGATCAGCGCCATCTTATCCGTGTAATCCTCTTCAATCCGTGTAATCAGTGGTAAAAAACGCCGCTGCAACCCTTTCCATTTTCCTTTTCAGGGTAATCCGTGGTCAATTTCGCCCCCTCCAAGATCCAACTTCCGATTGCGGGTTGAAATCGGTCACCCCAGCTTGACATCCGGCATGCAAAACTCCGCCGCACATCCCACCACCACCACCACCATCGCCGCGGTGGCCACGCCGACGGGCGTCGGCGCGGTGTCGCTGGTTCGGCTGTCCGGGCCGGCGGCGCTGGCGGTGGCCAACCTCGCCACCGGTGGCCGGGCGGCGGGCATGACGCCGCGGCACGCGCACCACTGCCGGATTGTGGACGCGGCGGGCGAAGTGCTGGATGACGGGCTGATGGTGGTTTTCCGCGCGCCCAACAGCTTCACCGGTGAGGACAGCGTCGAGTTCAGCGGGCACGGCGGGATGCTGGTGACGCGCGAGGTGTTGGCCCGCCTGCTCGCCTGCGGGGCGGTGGCCGCCGGACCGGGCGAATTCACCCAGCGGGCGTTTCTCAATGGCAAGCTGGATCTGACCCAGGCAGAGGGAGTGATGGACTTGATCGCCGCGCAAACCCGCCTGGCCCTGCGAGCGGCCCGCAGCCAACTCGAGGGCCACCTCGGCCGCCGCACCACCGCGGCCCGCGATGAAGTGCTCGCCACCCTCGCCCATCTCGAGGCTTGGATCGACTTTCCCGACGAGGACATTCAACCGCACACCGGCGAAAGCCTGCGCGCCGGAGTCCGCTCGGTGCTCGCCACCCTCGATGCGCTGCTGGCCACCGCCGACCAGGGCCG
Source organism: Akkermansiaceae bacterium (assembly GCA_903908495.1). GTDB lineage: Bacteria > Verrucomicrobiota > Verrucomicrobiia > Verrucomicrobiales > Akkermansiaceae > Luteolibacter. The sequence goes on along the minus strand of CAIVSK010000202.1, from coordinate 981 downwards.
GGTCTTGCGCGACGGCGCCCGCACCGTCATTTTCGGCCCGCCCAACGTCGGTAAATCCAGCCTGCTCAACCGCCTCCTCGGCTTCGAGCGCGCCATCGTCAGCGAGACGGCCGGCACCACCCGCGATACCATCGAGGAAATCGTCAGCCTCCACGGCATCCCGCTGCGCCTCGTCGATACCGCCGGCGTGCGCCTGGCCGGCGACCCCATCGAAGCTGCGGGCATCCAGCGCACCGAGCGCCAGATCGAGGCCGCCGACCTGCTGTTGGAAGTGGCCGATGGCAGCGAGCCGCGCCCGCCCGCCATGCGGCTTCCGGTCACCAGCGCCAAGCGCCTGCTGTTGCTCAACAAGACCGACCTCGGCGAACATCCGTCGTGGCAGGAGCTGGCCGGCGTGCGGCTGTCCTGCGCCGGCGGCGAGGGCTTCGACGAACTGGCGGCCGCCATTCGCGACGCGCTGCATTTCAACGAGGCGGAGTGGGGCGATCACGCGGTGGCCATCAACACCCGCCATCAGGCGAGCTTGCGCAACGCCCGCAGCGCACTGCTCGCCGCCCTCGAACTCCTGCAAACCCCCGCCTCCGATCCCGAACTCGCCGCCATCGACCTCCGCGACGCCCTCGACGCCCTCGGCGAAATCTCCGGCCGCGTCGACACCGAAGACTTGTTAGGCGAAATTTTCAGCCGCTTCTGCATCGGCAAGTGAGGCCGGGCAGGAAGACGGGCGTCCCGCCCAATACTGTCCACTTAGCTTGACTTTACTTCGGAAATGTTGATATTCGCCTGCATGGCAAGGCATGCGAAAATCATCTCCCAAGGAAACACCGCCACCGAACATCTCAGCGTCGGGGTCCTGTCGCTGTGTTACCCCCTCCCGGCGGTCCGGGCTGTCGTCGAGGAATGCGGCAAGACGGACAAGCGGGTGCGAGATCTGCCGGCGGCCCTGGTGGTCTATTATGTGATTTTCGGCGCGAGGATAGG
>CAIVSK010000201.1 GCA_903908495.1 Akkermansiaceae bacterium | reverse complement strand
GTCGTGGCTGAGGCGATAGATCCGGCTCTCGCCAGCAAAATCCGCAGCTGCCGTGAACAACAATGAAAATGAGGTGAAGCGGGCGTTGGGGCTGACCAGGACCGTCGCGGCGCTCACCGCGTCGAGTTGGCAGTCCGTGGCACCGCCGGTTGGGTCGCTGAGTTGAAATTTGGAATGTAGATGCGACAGAAACGCGTCGCGACTCAACTCGCTGGTGCCGGGTGCCGCGGTGGTGGTGGCGGGCACCGCGGTGGCGGCCGCTGCGGGCGGGGTCTGAGCTGACCATGCCCCAGTCGGCTCGGCTGCGGAATTGAAGCTGCTGCTGGCGTGCCGTGGCCAGCCCAGCCAACCGGCGAGGCCGGCGAATGTGCCGGCGGTGCCCCAACCCAGGAGTCTACGACGGGTGCAGCTGCCGGTGGAAGTGGTTTGAAAATTGGCCATGGGGGTGGGTGGGGATTGACGGTATGTAGTACCAGTACGCCGTGAGCCCAATCCTTCAAGTCGAAATCAAAGAAAAAATATTAATTATTTCACCCATGACCTCTGGACAGGAGTGGGGATGGCGGTAGGCTTGGCTGCATATCGTGGGTAGCGGCATGCATTTCACCCATTCAAACGATCATGGCAGAGCCTTTTCTGAGCGAAATACGAATCATGAGCTATGGCTTTCCGCCGAAGGGCTGGGCTTCTTGCACCGGCCAATTGCAGCCGATCAATCAGAACCAGGCGCTGTTTGCGCTGCTGGGAACGACGTACGGTGGCGATGGCCGGGTGAATTTCGCGCTGCCTGACCTGCGCGGCCGCACGCCGATTCACACCGGTGGCGGGCACATTTTAGGCGAGCATGGCGGCGAGCAACAGCACACTTTGTCGATCGCCGAGCTACCGGCGCACGGGCACACGGCACAGGGTTCCGGCAACAATGGCGACTCGGTGGTGCCCACCGGCGCGGTGACCGGCAATGTGAGCGGGATGTATGGCCCGGCGACCCATCTCACGCCGCTGAGTCCGACCGCGATTCAGAACACGGGTGGCAGCCAGGCTCATGACAACATGCAGCCGTACCTCACGCTGAACTTTTGCATCGCGTTACAGGGGATTTTCCCGTCGCAAACCTAACTGAAATTGATTTTATGGCTCAACCTTATGTGGGTGAAATCCGGATGTTTGCGGGCAACTTTGCTCCGCTCGGCTGGCTGATGTGTGATGGGCAACTGGCGTCCATCGCGGAGAATGAAACGCTCTTCAATCTGATCGGCACGACCTATGGCGGCGATGGTCAGAGCACTTTCGCCATGCCGGATATGCGCGGGCGGGTGCCCATTCATGCCAGCGCCAGCTTTACCCTCGGTCAGCTCGGCGGCGAGGAATCCGTGACCCTGAGCGCGGCGCAAATGCCAGCCCATACGCATCCCTTTTTGAGTTCGACCGACCTCGGTGGCCAGTCCACGCCAAGCGGGGCGGTGCCGGCGGCGAGCAATCAGGTGAAACCGTACACCGCCCTGGCCGCGGGAGCCAACATGGCCCCGCAAGTCCTGTTGGCGAGCGGTGGCAGCCAGCCGCACAGCAACTTTCAGCCGTATTTATGTGTCAATTTCATCATCTCACAATTTGGTATTTTCCCCTCACAAACCTGACTCATGGCCGATCCTTTCGTCGCTGAAATCCGCATCCTGCCGACCAACTTCGCTCCCAAGGGGTGGGCCTTGTGCAACGGCCAAATCCTCCCGCTGGCGCAAAACACCGCGCTTTTTTCGCTGCTAGGGACCACCTATGGCGGCGATGGCAGGAGCAACTTCGGCCTGCCCAACCTGCAAGGATGCGCCCCGATGCATCCGGGCCAGGGGCCGGGCTTGTCGCTGCATGACCTCGGTGAATCCGGCGGTTCGGACAGCGTCAGCCTGCTGGCGTCGGAGATGCCGTCGCACAGTCACGCGGTGCAATGCAAAGGCACGCCGCCGCCGTCCAGCGGTGGCACCCCGGGTGCTTCCGCGGTGTTTGGCCGCTCCAATGGCGGAATGGCCTACACGGCTGCCGCCAACCTGGGCGCGATGGATCCGGCCACCATCGCGCCGGCGGGTGGCAGCCAGCCGCACAACAATTTGATGCCCTACCTGACGCTCACCTTCGTCATCGCCTTGCAGGGGGTATTTCCACCGCGCGCCTGATCCGCCACCCGATGCCCTGTTTAACCCTCCATTTTTATGCCCAAATTGATTTTTTCCCGTGCGGTCATGACCGCTGTTTCGGCTTTCATGACTGCCAGCTCGCTGCATGCGGGAACTTCGACACCGCCGGTCACCGCGACCCAGGATGATGGCGTGGCGCTCGGCAGTCCGGTGACCGCGGGTTCCTCCCTCACCTACACGGTCAAGATTCAAAACACGTCTGCAGGGGTTGCCAGCGGGGTGACGTTGAGCGACCCGGCCCCCGCCAACACAAGCGATGTGCCCAACACGCTGAGCGCGACGCCAGTGGCGGTCGATGACGTGTATCCGCAACCGGTCATCGCGAACATGAGTGTCAACACCGCAGGCAGCGGATTCAGCGTGGTGAGCAATGATTTCAAGGGCTTTGCCGCCGGTGTCGGCGTGCCCCTCAGCTCGATCAGCGTCGCCGTGGCGGCGGGGCCGGCTCATGGCTCACTGGAACTGGTGACCAGCGGTGCCAACGTCGGCACGTTCACCTACACCCCCACGGCCGGTTATACCGGTGCGGACGGATTCACCTACACCTTGTCCAATGGCGTGGCCGGCGGGGACCTGCTCAGCACGACCGGCAGCGTCAGTCTCACGGTCTCCGGGCCGCTCGTCTGGTACGTCGATGCGGTCGCGGGCGACGATGCTGCGGGCGACGGATCGCTGGCCAAGCCGTTCAAAACCCTCACCAAAGCAAGCAGCGTGGATGGCCCCGGTCAGACGATTTTCATGTACTCAGGCAGCTATGGCGCGGGTCTGGTTCTGGAAAATGGCGAGACCTTGGTCGGGCAGGGGGCGGTGGGGAGCTTCGACGTGGTGCTGGGCATCGCGCCGGGATCCGATACGCCGGCACGTCCCGCATTATCAGGCACCAACCCCACCCTCAATGGCGGCATCGTGCTGGGCAGCGGTAATTCACTCAACGGATTCACCTGCGGCAGCTTCGCCGGCACGTCGATTGGCGGCACGGGATTCGGCACGCTGGCTGTGACCCATGTGACGATCAACAATGGCAGCGGACCGGCGTTGGTCCTCAGCAACGGCACTCTGGGCGGCAGCGGATTTTCCGCGGTCAGTTCAGCTGCCGGAGCCAACAATGTTTCCCTAACCAACATCGCGGGAACATTCGGGCTCGGTGGCGGCGCGCTCGGCGGTGCCAGTTCCGACGCCTTTGTGATGAATGGCGGCGCGGGCTCGATCACCTATGCCGGCACCATCAGCAACACCGCCGCCAAGGCCGTTTTGATCACCGGCAAGACCGGCGGCACCGTCACTCTGTCAGGAAATGTCTCCAGCACCGGCACCGGCATCAACCTTGGCAGCAACACGGGCGCGGTGATCAATTTCACAGGCACGCTCACAGCGAGCACCGGTGCCAGCACCGCATTCAGCGCCACCGGCGGCGGCACCGTCTCGGCGAGCGATCCCACTAGCACACT
>CAIVSK010000200.1 GCA_903908495.1 Akkermansiaceae bacterium | reverse complement strand
GCCCTGCTCGGCCTCGCCGAAACCCCGCCACCCGACGCCGCCGACGCCCTCGCCATCGCCCTCGCCCACCTCCAAGCCGCCGATCCCCTCAAGGCCAAGCTCCTCGACCGGCGGTTGGTATGAGGCTCTGCCGCCCCGTAATCCCGCTGCCGGCACCCGTCGATTCCATCGAATTGCCAAATTAGGCAATTTTAGTCTTGACGAGCTGCATCCTTGCGTTGAGGGTAGCACAGTGATTCGGAGCTTTGGTGACAAACAGACCGCGAAAATTTACCAAGGCGACCGATCACGCACGCTGCCCGCAGACATTCAGCCCCGCGCCAACATGAAACTGATTCGCATCGACCAAGCCACCCAATTGGAGCAACTGATGTTGCCGCCCTCCAACAGGCTTGAAACCCTCGCTGGCAACCTCAAAGGCTTTTGCAGTATCCGTATCAACCAACAATGGAGAATCGTCTTTCGCTGGCAAGAGGGTGACGCATTCGACGTGAAAATCACCGACTACCACTGAAATGAAATCCGCGCCCGACAAACTGCCGTTGCTGAACTACTTCGCCGAGACCCTGCGCGAAACTCTCGATGAATGGCATGAATCGCAGGTCCAAATTGCCGCCGCCACCGGCATCCCTCCGTCCCACCTCAGCCAGATGAAACATGCCAAGCGGCGCTGTACGACGGAATACGATCTTCGCCTGAGTCGCTACTTCGGCATCGAGGCCGGTTATTGGCTGCGTCTCCAGTTGGCCTATGAACTCAAGCGCGCCGAGCTGGAAAACGCTTCCTTGATCGCAAAAATCCGCCCCGCAACCCGCCCTGCGGCGTGAGCACACCCTCCATCCCTAACTGGGAACTCGTCACTTGGCTGGCCATGATGGACGGAAAGATGGATTGACGGCAACGCATATTGCCGTATCATCCCCTGATGAAGACCACCATCGATATTCCTGAATCTCTCTACAAAAGGGCCAAAATCCGTGCCGTCGAACGCCGCCAGACACTCAAACAGATCGTCCTGGCCTCCTTGGAGCGGGAACTCGGGTCGCCTTCCGCCGTCGAGGAGCCCCCGACCTCGTATTGGGCGAATCGCCACCTTCTCCCCGAGTTTGCCCGCCTGGAAGCCCAAGGGGCATTCACCCCTCATGCCACCGACCGCGATGTCACCGAGTTGATCTCCGACGACCGCGATGGACGCTAACATTCCTTACTTCGACACCTCCTACCTGGTTCGCCTCTACCTCCGCGATCTAGGTTTCGAAGCCGTGCGGGAGCTAGCAGGTTCGGGTCGCGTCGTTGCCAGCGCCTGGCACGCCCAATCGGAAGTCATGGCCGCCCTCCACCGCGGCTTGCGCGAGGGGCGCCTCCAGCAAGGCACCTATCGCTCTGCCTTGGCGCAGTTCCTAACGGATTCGAAGGACGGCCTCTTCCATTGGCTCCCGTTGAGCGACTCCATCCAAGAGCGGCTGGAACAATTTTTCTGGCAAGCTCCCGCCACCACATTTCTTCGCGCTGCCGATGCCCTCCATCTGGCCTGCGCCGCCGGGCACGGCTTCAAGCAAGTCTATTCCAATGATCGCCACTTCCTCGCCGCCGCCTCGCTCTTCCGCTTGAAAGCCATCAACATCATCGCCAGTCCCGCGTCATGATTCGCAAGAATCCTCGGGAATCAATTGCCCAAGCAAGGTCGATTTTCACCCGTCTGCCGCGCTCCAAACACGAGCTGGACGTAAGGACGGGGCAGCCTTTTCCGTAGTTCACTGGCAATCCATCGCAAGGACGGCTGCTCCTAACCGCCACTCTTTTTCTCTGTCCCCTAATACGAGAGATCCCCCCTATGAAGACCGAATCCAACAATACAAGCGCCGTTGCCGAAGCTGGCACCCTATTATCACGCCGCCAACTGCTCGGTGGCACCGCTCTCGCCACGGCGGGCTTCTTGTTTATCCCCGGCCGCGTGCTCGGTTTGGATGGTGCCAAGTCTCCCAACGAAAAGCTCAACATAGCCGGCATCGGGATTGGCGGCAAAGGCAAGGACGACCTCGCCGCGGTGGCCAGTGAAAACATCGTCGCGCTGTGTGACGTGGATTGGGGGTACGCGGGACCGGTGTTTGATCACTACCCGAACGCAAAACGCTTCAAGGACTACCGCAAGATGCTCGACGAGATGCCGGAAATCGATGCCGTGGTCATCGCCACTCCCGACCATCATCACGCGCCCGCCGCGATGGCCGCAATCCAACATGGCAAGCACGTGTATTGCGAAAAACCGCTGACCCACTCGGTGTGGGAGGCCCGCTTGGTCGCCGAGGCCGCACGCAACGCAAAGGTGGCCACCCAAATGGGCAACTCAGGCCAAGCGTCGGCCGAAACCCGCCGCCTCTGCGAATTGGTCTGGGCCGGGGCCATCGGAAAGGTATTGGAAGCCCACATCTGGACCGACCGACCGTCGCACGGGTTGTTCGACGAATATTGGCCGCAGGGAGTGGGGCGGCCAAGCGAGCAGCCACCCGTGCCCGGCACGCTGGACTGGGATTTGTGGCTGGGACCCGCGCCGAACCGGCCGTTTCACACCGCCTATCTGCCGTTCAAGTGGCGCGGGTGGTGGGATTTCGGTACTGGCGCGCTCGGCGACATCGGCTGCCACGCGTGCGACCCCGTGTTTCGCGCGCTCAAGCTCGGCGCTCCTATCACGGTGCAGGGGGCATCAACCCGTGTGAACGGGGAAACCTTTCCGCTTGGCTCGATGGTAACCTACGAGTTCCCGGCCCGCGATGCCCAGGCACAGGCCTTCAACACTCACGTCCAGGGCATGAGCGGTGCCGCTGCCGGTGCTGTGGAAATGCCGCCGTGCAAGTTGGTTTGGTACGACGGCGGCCTCCGTCCGCAGCGGCCCGCGGGCCTGCCAGAACAGGCCACCATGGGCGACAATGGGACTCTGCTCATCGGCGAGCACGGTTTCATTCTCGGCAATACGGTCTTTCCCGAGGCTCGCGCCCGCGAGGTCGGTGACATTCCCTCGACCCTCCCGCGCTCACCCGGCCACTATCAAGAATGGATCTCGGCTTGCAAGGGCGGCCCGCCTGCGGGTGCCAACTTCAATTGGGCCGGCCCGCTGGCCGAGACTGTTCTGTTAGGTAACATCGCGCTCCGCCGCGAGCTCCGCGAAAAGCTGACCCGCTGCAAGCTGCAGTGGGACTCGGCAAACCTGAAGTTCACCAACCTCGAGGAAGCGAACGCATTCATCCGCCGCGAGTACCGCGCAGGCTGGAGCCTGTAAGATTCATCCTGTGGTTGCCCGTCTACGCCACCACCCCGGAGGAAGCCCCCTCACCCGCGCTCTGGCCCATGGCCATTGAATGCGGGGTTCGGGGCGGCAGGCGGTTTTTGCCCGCCTGAGCCACCCGGGGCAAACTCACTGCATCCGTTTGCGGTTTTGATTGCCATCGGCCGGCACCCGTTCAAGACTGCTGGCCTTGTCAGAAAGCCGCTGAGTCCATGAAAGTCATAGCCATCGCCAATCAAAAAGGCGGCGTCGGGAAAACCACCACCGCCATCAACCTGTCCGCCGCCCTCGCGCTGCGGGGCCAACGCGTGCTGCTGCTCGACTTGGACCCCCAAGCGAATTGCACCAGCGGTCTGGGCATCGAGCCGCCCGATGGCTGCAGCATGTACCCGGTGCTCATTGGCGAAACCACCGTCGCCCACCAAATCATCCCCACCGGCCGCGCCAACCTCTCGATGGTGCCCTCGGAAATGGACCTCGCCGGAGTGGAAATCGAGCTCGCCCGCAGCGACGACCACCTCACCCGCCTGCGCGGCATCCTCCAGGCGCTCAAGCCCAACGACTTGTTCGATTACTGCATTCTGGACACCCCACCCTCGCTGGGCGTGCTGATGACTTCCGCCCTCGCCGCCGCCGATGAAATCCTCATCCCGCTCCAGTGCGAGTGGTTCGGCCTCGAAGGCCTCGCCAAAATCGTCCACATCATCGACCAGATCCGCGGCTCCAACGCCAACGTCGACATCAGCCTCGAAGGCATCGTCATGACCATGTATGACGGCCGCACCCTGCTGTCGCGCCAAGTCGTCGAGGAGGTCACCAAGTTTTTTCCGGAGCAGATTTACCGCACCATCATTCCCCGCACCATCCGCATCGGCGAGTCGCCCAGCCACGGCAAAACCATCTTTGAGCACGACCCCTCCGGCATCGGCAGCCAGGCCTACCGCGCCATGGCCGACGAATTCCTCGCCCGCCACGCGGTCCAGCGCGAGCTGCAGCCCGCCTGAATGGAGGGGCGATGGGAAGCGGTGAGCCACCCCCCATTGCCTAGCCATCGGCCACGGCGGACCAGTCCGCCGCTCCGTGAAGGAGCCTCACCCACCGGTCAAGGCACCGAGGTATTCCCACAGCGCCTTTTGCACGTTGTGGAAGCCGCGGGCCTGCGGTACGGCATACATCGGGCTCCACCGCGACTATTTGGGCTTTGCCGCGCCGGTCACCCAGGCTGCGAACGACTCCGGCGTGATGCCATCGTTGTAGCCGCCTTGAGCCAGTTTGGTGCCGGTGGCGTCGGTCAGAAAGTAGGTGGGGAAGCCTTTGACGCCATACTCGCTCTGGAGCTTCTTCTCCGCCTTGTCGTTGGTGCTGCCGCCCGGACCGAACTCAAGTTTGAGGAGCACCAGGTTCTTGTCGGCAAACGTGGAAAATTCCTTCTTGGAGAAAACCGCCGCCTCCAACTTGATGCAATACGGGCACCACGAGGTGCCGGTGAAGAGCACCAAAATCGGCAGTCCGGTCTTCTTGGCCTCGTCCTGGGCTTTGGCCATTTTCGTCTGCCACTTGGCCTTGCGATTGGCATCCACAGTCGGGGCTGCCGTGGTCCCCGCGTCTTTGGCGGCCGCCGCAGGTTGGCTGCTCGCCGCGCCGGGAGGATTTTTCGCGATGTAGTCGCGGTCGGCCTCCGACAGCTTGGACAGGGCGTAATTGGTGCTGCCGCCACTGCGCAGGCGGAAGGTGACGGTCTCACCGGTCACCTTGACCAGCTCGGCATCCACATTTTTCCCATCGGAATTGGTCCAACTGCGGAACTCGGCACGCAGCGCGGTGGGACACAGGAATAAACTCGCAAACAGACAGGCGGACAGAAATTTCATGACGGATGATTTGATTGTTAGGTGTTGGTGGGGCGGCTGGCGCGCCATGCTAACCAAGCTGCGGTGCCCAAAGCAATAAGACAAGACACAACGAACAAGACCATACGCGAGATTGTGCGGGAAATTTCAATTTTCTTGCGGCATGCCCGGTCCTGCCTGCGGTCAATCGAATTCCCGGGTGGCGCTCAGCGCGCTGCGGATTTGCCGCCGGTAGCCGAGCCACGACCAGAACCAGGCATTGGCCGCGATGACGGCCACCAACAGGCCGATCCACGCCAGCGACCTGGCAATCCCACCCGTGGATAGGGCCGGCACAATGGCCACCAAGGCCGCCACCAACCCGATGCCAAGCCCCCACCGGATGAACTGGCCGGTTTCGATGCGCACCACCCGCCGCACGACGTCGCCGGGCACGCCGAGAGTGTGGAGGATGGCGAATTCGTAGCGCCGCTCGTGCAGGTTGCGGGCGGTTAGAAGGCCGAGGCCGGCGCTGCCGACCAGCACCCCGAGCCCGCCGAGCAGATGGAAGATGGCGATGTAGGTGTTCTCCACCCCGTTGAACGCGGCGAGCCGCTCACTGGTGGTCGACACCGCAGCCCCTTGGTCCGCCAGCACCCGCTGCAATTCCGCGCGGCCCGCCGCGGGTCCGCCGCCGCCGCTTTCCACCAGAAACAACCGTGGCCCCTCGGCTGACGGATAGTGCTGCAGCAAACGCGCCTCATCGACCACCAAGCTGCCTTGAAACACCGTGCCATCGAGCGTCCCGGCGAGCTCCACCGGGAAATCCCGGCCCCATTCGTCCTGATAGATGAGCCTCTCGCCAAGCTGCTTTTTCAACACCCACATCAAAGTCGTCTCATCGACAAAGGCCCGCATCACCCCGCCCTCGCGCAGGCAGTCCCAACTCTTCACACAGCCGGGCAGCACTTGTTTGATCGGAAACGCGCCGAGCTTGGCCAGGGCCGCCACCTCGGTGGCCAGCAGGCGCGGCCGCGTCACGTTGTTGAGATTGAAACAACTCGCGTCATCCCCGGGCCCGACCCGCATTGGCAGCACCCGCCCGAAGTGATCGCGCGCCGACCCGAGATCCAACGGGTCATCCGCCGTCTGGCCGGGCTTGCCACGGTTCGCCGGGTGGGTCGTCTCCACCCACAAGCCAAAGCCACCCGCCCCGCTGCCGCGCTCTTGCCACGCGTCGCCGTCGTGCTTGCGGAACGCCGCCACCGCCACCACCAAAAACACCCCGCTGGCCAGACTGCCGACCACCACCAGACTGCGCGTCGTCCGCCGCCCGCAATTCAACTCCGCCAAACGCCGCGCCGAAAGCCCGTCGCAGGCCGCCGCCACCCGCCACCGCAGCCGCCATTGATAGAGCGCCAGCCCGGCTAGCAGAAACATGAATCCCGCCAGAAAAAACGCACCCGCCATTCCCATCACGCCGCTCCCAGCCAGCGCCGCCACCCCTGCCATCCCCCACCCCGCCGCCCACCACGCGACCCGCCGCGGGCGCACCCGCCGCACCTCCTCGCTGCCGGCCGCCAGCCGCACGCTCACGCTCTGCCGCGCCTGCTTGCGCGTCACCAGCCAGATCACCAGCATCATCAGGCCCACAAAACCCGTGATGCCGCCCGCCAGCGTGCCCACCTCCACGTGAAACCGGAACCAGCGCTGGCCGCCGGTGCCGCTCCAGATGGTTTCCAGCAGGCCTAGCAAGACCCGCGTGTAGGCCACCGCCAGCAGCGCGCCGATGCCGCTGCCCGCCGCCACCACACACAAGCCTTCCAGCAGCCGCCAGCGCAGCACTTTGCCAGGCGCAATCCCCAATGCCGCCAACAACCCGCTCTCCCGGTTGCGCTGCTCGATGTGAAACCGAAACAACATCGCCGTGAGCGCCACCGCCGCCGCCATCAGAAACAAACTCATGCCTAGCAAGAGCCCCGCGAAATCCACCGGCGAGGCCGCCGCCGCCTGTGCCTGCCCGCCAACATCCCGCAGCACCAGTCCCGCCACCGCCGGGGTCAGCGATTCCAGCAAGCCCGCCGCGACCGCGTCCCGCGCCGCCACGGAGGCCGGCACCCGCAGCGCGGTGAACTCGCCCCAGCGGTTGCCAAACAATTCCCGGCCCTTTTCCAAGGACATGAACAACTTGGGCGTGCCGCGCTGCGCATCCCAATACGCCTCATCCTTGGCGCGAATCCGCTTGGCGTCAATGGGCACCCCCGCGTCCCAATCCGCCGTCTTCTCGGCGCTGGCCACCCCGGGAAAATCCGGCATCCAGCGCGGGTCGGCCGCCAGGCCGGTCAGCGGAACCACGCCCGCCACCGGCAGCCGCGCGCTGCGTTCCACCAAGCGGTTGGCGGCGTCCAGCGCGTAGTAATCGAGCGTCAGTTCCTGTCCCGGCCCGACCCCGAGGTCCTCGGCCAGCCAGTTGTTGACCACCACCCCGTCCAGCGGGCCGGCCAGGAACGGTGCGGCCGCCGCAGCCACCGCAGTGACCATTGAATACGGCGTGGCCTTGCCGTTGGCGGCAAGCGTGTTGGCCATGTACGTGATGACCGGTTGCGCGGCCGGGAAACGCTGCTGGATCACCGCCGCCACCTTGCGGTCAAAAAAAATCCGCGCGCTGCGGATCTCCGCAGCCTTGGCCAGCGGCACATCCCCCACCGTTAGACCGTAGTCCGCCAAGGTGCAGCTGCGGGTGATTTCACCTAACAACTCAGCATGCTCCTTGCGGGTTTTCAGCAGCAGCAGGTTGGCCTTGCCCGCAAGTCCGAGCGCCTGTTGCAGGCGCTCCAGCGGCACAAACACGGTGGCCTGCGGCAGTTGCGTGGTCTCCAGGCTGAAGCGCCCGAAGCGCTCATCGCCACAAACTGCACCCACTCCCCCGCGCAGGGCGACCAACTCAGCGGCCTTGCCCGCCAGCGGCGCGTCCCGGGCGATCATGCCGGGTTTTTCAAAGCGCAGCACCAAGGTCTCGTTGGATCCCAACTCCAAGCTCCGGGCCAAGTGCTCATTGACAAAAAACTCCCGCGCCTGCGGCACCTCCCCCTCAGCGGACACCGCGCCGGGCCCGAATTGCCAAAATCGCCGCTCCACACCCACCACTTGCACGCCACCCAGCGACCGCCCGCTGCGCTGCACGCTGGCGGTGGCTTTCACGACCAACACCGGGGCCACTGTTGCCACCGCCCCCCGGCTTGCCAGATCGTCGGCCAGCGCCGAACGGAAAAACCGATCGCCGCCGACGAGCACCGCGTCGACCTTGCCGAGGCGGGCGCTGGCCACCTGCCGCAGCGTTTGCTTGACCGAATCGCCGGCCATCAGCGCGCCTAACAAAATCATCGCGCCCAGCGCCGAGCCTGCCAGCACCCCGAGATAGCTCCGCCGGAAAAACCACAGCCCGCGCAGCATGAACGCCAACCCGCTCATCGTGCGACCTCCCTGAGCATGCCCTGGCTCAGCTCGAAGGTGCGCCCGATCTTGCGGGCCAGCGCCGCGTTGTGGGTCACCACGATCATCGTCACGCCTTCGTCGCGGTTGAGCTGCAGCAACAAATCCGCCACCCGCTCGGTGGCCGCTTGATCCAGCAACCCGGTGGGCTCATCGGCCAGCAACAGGCGCGGGCGGTTGAGCAAAGCCCGCGCCACCCCGGCGCGCAGCTTCTCGCCACCGGACAACTGCCACGGCAAGTGCTGCAACCGCTGCTCCAGCCCGACCTTTTCCAACAAGTCGCGCGCCCGCTTCTCGCTCGCCGCGGCGCTCTCCTCCCAATCGCCGGCCAACCGCGGCACCAGCACGTTTTCCAGCACGGAAAGCTGCGGCAGCAAGTGGTGTTGCTGGAAAACCAAGCCCAGCGAGCGGTTGCGAAAGCGCGCCGCTTCCGCTGCGGACAGCCCGCTGATGTCCTGGCCGCCGATGCGGATCGAGCCGCCGCTCGGCCGGTCCAGCGCACCCAGCAGGTTGAGCAAGGTCGTCTTGCCGCTGCCCGACGGCCCGACGATCGCCACCGCCTCCCCTGCCGCCAGCACCAGCTCCAGCCCCTCCAGCACCCGCAGCGCCTCGCCCGGGGTCTCATAAATCTTGGAAAGCCCCGCCACTTCAATCATTGCCATGGCCGAGTTCCTACGTGGCCCCGCCCGCTTGTCAATCCGATATGCCAGGCCGCCGCCAATCCCGCACCACAGCCGTCCCGCGGGTGACTGAAATCGGGCGCATTTCCCACTCAAAACCATCCACCGACAGATTCGCACATTTCCGTGTTGCCAAACCCGCGGGACTCAGGCTACTTTCCGCCCGCCGCACTGCGAAAAGCCTCATAGTGTAATGGTAACACCCCGGATTTTGATTCCGTTATTCCAGGTTCGAGCCCTGGTGAGGCTACTTTTCGCCGCCAGCAGGCTCAGTCTGGCTTTTCTCAACAGTCCCGTGGTGTAACGGTAGCACAGTAGATTCTGAATCTGCTTGTCAAGGTTCGAATCCTTGCGGGACTACCATACTAACCCTTATGGGCGTAGGAAAAAACGGCGAAGACCATCCGGCAGCCTCACTCACCCACCTGCGGCACCTCGGGCCGGTCTGGCCTGCGATACCGGCCGGGGTTGCGCCAAGGGTGCCCGGCGAGCGGTCAGGGAGCGGTGACAAGCAGCCACGTCGGCATTTCGCCTACAGGTTGTGCTCGACGAAGAGCCTCAGCAATTTCCACGCCCGGCCCTGCCTGGCACCCATTTCTTCAGGCTTGCATCCCACCGCAAAAAATGGGGCTTGGTGTGTCCAAGGGGTGGCCTCCTGCGTTGTAGCACCCCTGTATGCCGCCAACCACCTGCCGAATTCACGCTCAGGAATCATCTCATCAGAAAGCACATAAATGCTGTGGTGGCGTGCGTCGGCCGCAATGCGGCACATGGTTTCATCGACTGCTCCGCGGTTCCCCTCCAGCACCTGCATGAAATTGCCGTGAGAATAGACCAGTATGCCGGTGAATCCTTGCTGTGCATTGCGCCAACCCGAGGAATCACTAATTCCCTGGATCTCACCCTCGTTCATTAGGTGGGTTGCCGTGCTGACGTAGATGAGTTGGATGATGTCCACAATGACTGGCCAATAACGCCTGCCGAGATTAACCCCGAACATTGCGTAGAAATGAACCAAATGCACGACCCTCCGTATACCTATACCTTAGTATATTCGAGAGGGCGAGAGGCAGGCGGCGACAAACATTGAAGCCCCCATGCCCTTGGCTTCGCTCTTCACGAATTTTCAGGCGTTGATTTAACGATGTCTCCGCATCATCCCGCCATGCACCTCACTCCTTGTTCCAGAAGAAACACGGACCGACCGGGAAAAACCATTCCCTAGCAACCGCGCGCCCATAATTCCGTGATTCCGCCACAGCCATGCGACTCGTGCCGTTCTGTCTCTGCAGCCTCTTCATGCCCGCCACCGTGATGGCAGCGGGGTCGGGGCAGATGATCTTACTTCACAATCAGAGCGGGGCCCAACGCCTCGGAGTTGGGGACACCCAGGCCGGTGACCAAATCGTAGCCGCTGCCGCAGGAATATGCGCCGTTACTGCCGACGGTGGACATTCATGGCATCGCAGAGAACGGTTCCTCCTGTTCTGTGGTGAAGACCGGTGCCGGCCAGCTCACACTTACCGCGACGAGCACCTACAGCGGCGGAACAACCGTCAACGCCGGCACCCTGGCCTTGGGCATCGACGAAGCCAGCAACGAGAACGGCAACTCCCTGGGGTCTGGCGTGGTCACGGTGACTGGAGGTGCCCAGTTGCGCCTCGGCGGCGCGCCCGGCGCGCGGGTGGACTACACCATCGGCAACGCCATCACTTTGGACAATGGGACCATTTACGGCACCGACGGGTACCAGCACCTGAGCGGCGGGCTCACCGTCGCCGCCGGCGGCGGCGCTCTGTACGCCAAATGGGGCGGGAAGGATATCTCCCTCGAGGGTGCCGTCACCGGCCCGGGAACGCTGGCCATTGACAACGGTGGCGTCGGTCTTGGCAGCGCGGCTGTGCACTTCACCTTGGGCGGGACGCTCGGCGGGCTGACCGGTGCCGGAGCCACCGATGTCTCCGGCGGGCAGACGCTTGCAGTCGGCAGCAACAACGCCGACACCGCATACTACGGCACCTTGAGCGGCGGCGGTGGACTCACCAAATCCGGCACTGGCACGCTGACGCTCACCAACAATAACACCTACACCGGCGCGACTGCCGTCAATGGCGGCATATTGGCTGTCAACAGCTCGATCACATCTTCCGGTTCTATCAGCATCGCGGCCGGGGCGACCCTCAATGCGGGCGGCAATACGCTTCCCCATGGCAACTGGACGATCGCAGGAACTCTCAACACCACCAACTGGATCCAGGACATCTCCAATCCGGTCACGCTGAACAACGGCTCGATCTCCGGCGGTGTCTACGTCCCGGACTGGGGCACCTTCAACTTGTTTGGCCCAACGATCACGGCCAATGGCCCGGCCAACACGATCAACGCGGCTCTACTTGGAATGTTAGGCGGGGCAACCATCTACACGCCGAACGCGGGCGACGCGCTAAGTATCAGTTCCATTCTCGGAACGACGAACGCCTCGGGCGGCGGGTTGACCAAGACGGGCAACGGTACGCTCACGCTCACCGGTGCCAACATCTACACCGGCGCGACCACGGTGAGAGTGGGTACCCTCGCGCTCGTCGGTGGCAGTCAAGCGTCCCCCGTCAGCGTCAGCGGTGGTGCTTCGCTTGGCTTCACCCTTGGCTCTCCGACCACTTCCACCAGCTCGTTCAAACTTTCTGCGGGCACAGTCAAAATCACCGGCACGCCGACCTCGTCGAGCTATACCTTGATCACCACATCCACCGGCATCACCGGCACTCCCACCCTCAATGCCCCGATCCCCGGCTATGCCTTGATGGTCGATGGCGTCAGTCTCAAACTGGTGCAATCCGCAGGCTACGCCGCCTGGGCCGCCACCCATGCTCACACCGGCACATCGGCGGACGACTATGATGGCGACGGCGTGAGCAACGGCGTGGAATACGTCCTTGGCGGCAGCAATCTGACCGACGATCTATCCAAACTGCCTGCGGTGTCCAACTCCGGCAGCGACATGGCCTTCACCTTCCGCCGGGCGCGAGCCTCCATAGACGGCAGCACCACCGTGGCCATTGAGGTCGGCACCGACCTGAACACCTGGCCGGAGAGCTACAACGTGGGCACTAACACCGCCGCCTCACCCCCCGGAGTCACCGTCGAAGAGAATACTCCGACCGGTTTCGACACCGTCACCCTCACCGTGCCG
>CAIVSK010000199.1 GCA_903908495.1 Akkermansiaceae bacterium | reverse complement strand
CGGCAGGGCCACCGCCACCCGGCTGAAGCAGGCGGAAGGCACCGGCGAGCCGGCCGGTTCCTCGATGACGACGCGCTCCCAATCGGCGTCGATCTGGGTGACCACCGGGGTGCCGGTCATCGGCGCGAACGAACCTAACGAACTTGACCGTTGCGGCAGATAGATCAGGCCGCTGTTGCGGCGGCGGATGAATTCGACGCGCAGGACGGCGGGCGCGCCGTTGCCGCCGGTTAGGGCAAACACAGGCAAGCCGCTGTTGCCGCTGCCGGGAGTGAGGCGCGAGGCGTTAGGCCCGGCCAATCCCATGTTGAAGGCATACTTGAGCAGATTGGGCACGCCGTCACCAAACGGGGTGGCCAGCGGCGCGGCGGCGGCACCGCTGCGGCCGAAGCCGGCCGCCCAGTTGGATAGATCGGCGGCGGTGTTGAAGCCGGTGCCGCTCAACTCGAGGTCGCAGGGGCTGTTGCTGCCATCGTTGCTGGCCAGGTGCAGGGTGGCGGAGCGGGCACCGAGGGCCGCCGGGGTGAAGATGACGGCAAAGCGGGTGGTGGCGCCGGGTGCCAGCGTCGAGCTGAGCGGGCTGGTGAAGGTGAAGTCGCCGGCCTGCGGGCCGCTCTTGGTGATGGCACCGAGGATCAGGGTGTTAGAGCCGGTGTTGCGGACGGTCACGCTGATGGGCGTGCCCGCGCTGCCGATGCTGCCGCCGCCGCAATCGAGGGCAGGCGTGCTGCGCAGCAGCGCCGCGCTGACGGTGTCGCCGGCGCAAATCGTCTGGATCCCGGCGAGTCCGGCGGGCGTGTCGAGTTGGCCGTTTTCATTGTTGCCCCAGCCGACGACCGTGCCGTCGGTCTTGAGGGCCAGCGAGAAATAGGATCCGGCAGCCACCGCCCGCACGCCAGTCAGGCCGGCGGGCACATCACATTCGCCATAGCCATCATAGCCCCAGGCGACCACGCTGCCATCGCCCTTGATCGCCAGCGAGTGGTATAGGCCGGCGGCGATGGCAACCACGCCGGACAAGCCGGCCGGCACGTTGGTTTCACCATCCTCGTTAGTTCCCCATGCCACCACGGTGCCGTCGGTCTTGAGCGCCACCGAATGCGACTGGCCAACGGCGATGGCTTGCACCCCGGTCAAGTCGGCGGGCACATCGCTCTCGCCACCGGAGTTGCTGCCCCAGCCGACCACCGTGCCGTCGGATTTGAGCGCCAAGGTGTGATTCCACTCGGCGGCAATCGCTTTCACGCCGCTCAACCCGGCGGGCACGTCGCATTGACCGCTGCCGTTGCCACCCCAGACAACGACGCTGCCGTCAGCCCGCAAGGCGACCGTGTGGCGGGCACCGGCGGCAATGGCCTGCACTCCAGCCAAGCCGACGGGGGGTGTGGTTTGACCATCGCCATTGTAACCCCAACCGGTGACCGTGCCGTCCGTCTTGAGAGCAATCAAGTCATACGCGCCGACCGCGATGGCTTGCACCCCGCTCATGCCAGCAGGGACATCGAGCGCGCCGTCATAACTGTAGCCCCAGGCGGCGACGCCAGTACTGCCCAGCGCGTGGCCGACCGGTTGTTCCAGGGCGATGGCGGGCTGGCCGGTGGCTATGACGGTGTAGCTGCGGGTGGTGCTGCCATCCTGGGCGGTGACCACGATGGTGAGGGTGTTGGGACCTCCCACAAGTTGTATGTTAGAGCTGGCGCTGCCGGATACCACCGGGTAGCCGTTGACCTTGATGGTGGCATTGGGTTGGGTGACCACCGGCGTGACGGTTAGAACCGGGGCCGAACTGGGCACGGCGGCGGTGTAGCTGGTGGTGGCGCTGGCAAAGCCGGGACTCAGGCTGCCGCTGCTCAAACTGAGACTGGCCAGGCTGGCGTCGTTGCTGGCGGTGGTGAACGTGTGGTCGAGGCTGTGGACCACTCCTGCGGCAGTGACCCCGTTGACCCGGAAGTGATAGGTGGTGCCGGGGCTCAGTCCGCTGAGCGCCGCGCTCACCGCGCTGGTGCCGGTCACAGTCGCCGGCGTGCCGGAGTGGCTAGTGCCGTAAGAACTACTAGTTCCATAGTCGAACGTGACTGCGGTGCTGATGCCATTGGCTTGCACACTGCCGCGCGGGGTTGCCGTGGTACCGCCCAGCGGGCTGGCATCCGCTGCGGTCACGCTGATCGGGTTCGGCGGGGTGGCGATAATGGCCAGGCTGTGGTTGGCATTGGCGCCGCTGCCGCCGCTGGCAAAGTGCTCGCCGACGGCCAACGACGAACTATTGACCATCACCGGCACCCGGCTGACGGTCTGGCTGTTGTTACCCAACTGGCCGTAGTTGTTATAACCCCAGGCCACCAGGGCTCCGTCGGCGCAGCGCGCCAGGTTGTGGTCCTTGCCCGCGGCCACCGCCACCGGAACCCTGCCCGCCAGCACGCCGTTGGAAATCACAAGCCCCGGATTGGCGTTATTGGATGTTAGATTATTCCCCAGCTCGCCATAGCCGTTGAACCCCCAGGCCGCCAGACTGCCGTCGGCGCACACCGCCACGCTGTGATTGTCGCCGGCGGCAATGCCCACCACCGTCCTGCCAGCCAGCACACCGGCTTGGTTGATGGCGGTCGGCGCGAGGCAGGTGGTGGTATCCCCGGTGCCCAACTGGCCGTAAAAATTATTACCCCAAGCGGCCACCGTGCCATCCGCAGCCAAGGCCAGCGAGTGATAGGTGCCCGCGGCGATGGCGACGACGGTCTTGCCGCCGAGCGCGCCCGCGCTCACCACCACCGGTGCCGGATAGGTGGCCGTCAGGTTGCCCGCGCCCAACTGGCCGCTGGCATTCAACCCCCAACCGACCAGAGTACCATCGGCGCACAACGCCAAGCTGTGCTCTTTGCCGGCGGCAATGGCCACCACCGTCTGACCGGCCAGCGCGTCATCGGTGTTGACCGCCACCGGCACGGCGCTGTCCGTGGTAGTGCCATCGCCTAACTGGCCATGATTGTTATACCCCCAACCGGCCACCATGCCATCCGAGCACAGCGCCAGACTGAAATTTTCGCCCACCGCCACGGCGACGACCGTCTTGCCGGCCAGCACGCCGCTTTGATCCACCGCCACCGGCACGGCTTGGCTATTGGTATTGCCGGTGCCGAGTTCGCCCACCACGTTGTAGCCCCAAGATGCCACCGAGCCATCCGAACATAGCGCCAGATTGTGGAATGCCCCTGCCGCCGTGGCGAGAATCGTTTTGCCGGACAGCACGCCGGTGACGACCACTGCCGCCGGTGACGCATGGTCATTGGACGTGCCGTCACCCAACTGCTGGAGCGCGTTGTAGCCCCAACTAACGAGGCGGTTATCGGCCCACTGGAGGACCAGATCGTTGCCACTAGCACCGTAGTAATTAGCCACGAAGTGATAGGTGGTGCCGCCATACGCCAGGGCCACGGCCTGTCCTTGGGCGAGATTGCTGAAGCGACCGCTGATGAAGGCGGCGCCGGTGTTTTTCACCACCATCAAATTGGTGCCCGCGGGCGGGGCGAAATTCAGACTGAACGCCACCGCGTTGCCGGTGGCCACATAACTGGCGGCGCTGACCGCCACATCTGCTGCGGCATTGAACGTCGCCGCCAACGGTTGGCGGGTAATACTCACCGTGTAAGTCTTGGTAGTCACTCCATCCTGCGCGGTGACCACCGTGGTCACCAAGTTAATTCCCGCGATGAGCGGAATCGTTCCGCTGGCGCTGCCGGTGGCGACGCTCACGCCATTGACCATGACCGTCGCGTTGGCTTGCGCCGCGCTCGGCGTGACCGTCACGCTGGAGGTCGCGTTGACCACCGTGGCCGTGTAACTGGCGGTGGCCGCGGCAAACGCCGGACTCAGGGTGACGCCGGCCACGCTCAGGCTGGACAGGTTGGCGTTGGTGCTGATGGTGGTGAATGTCTGGTCGGCACTGTGGACCGTGCCCGAACTGTTCGTCGCGGTGACCCGGTAGTGGACCGTGCCGCCAGCCGTCAATCCGGTTAGAGCCGCGCTAACCTGCACCGCGTCCGCAGCGACCAGCGTGGCCGGGATGGCGGCGCGGGTGCTGCCGTAGGCAATAGTCGGGCCATACTCGAACACGACACCGGTGCTGTGGCCGTTGGCCCGCACAATGCCAATGGCCGTCGCGGTGCTGACGCCGATCGCGCTGGCGGCCAGGATGCCCGCGGTGGGCGGCCCGACTGGCGGGGTGGCGATGATGGCGACGCTGTGCGAGGCGGCGACACCGCTGTCAATGCAGGTGTAGGCTTCGCCGGTGGCGATGGCGGGGTTGCGCACCTGCACCGGCGCAGGCTGATCGAGGGTGTCGCCATCCCCCAACTGGCTGAAGTATCCTTGGCCCCAGCCGGCGGCGCGGCCATCCGCGCACCACGCCTGGCTGTAGGAACCGCCGGCGGTGATGCCGACGACCTGGCTGCTGGCCAGCGCGCCGCTGCGCTCGACCAGCACGGGCACCGGGCTGTCGATGCCGGTATTGTCGCCCAATTGGCCGTTTGAATTCGACCCCCAGGCGGCCACGCTGCCATCCGAGCACAACGCCAGACAGTGTTGTGTCCCTGCGGCCACGGCGATGACAGTTTTGCCCGCCAACACTCCGGTTTGATCCACCGCCACCGGCACCGGACTGTTCGTTAGACTGCCGTTGCCCAACTTGCCAAAGTTGTTAGCACCCCAGGCAGCCAGGGTGCCGTCGGAGCACAGTGCCAGGGTGTGATTGTATCCGACGGCCACCGCGACGACCGTCTTGCCCGCCAGCACGCCGTTGCGGTTCACCGCCACCGGCACCAGGCTGCGGGTGACACTGTTGTTGCCCAATTGGCCGGAATCATTGTTGCCCCAAGTCGACAGGGTGCCGTCACCACACAGCGCCAGGCTGTAATAACCGCCGCCATACACGCTGACGATGGTCTTGCCGGCCAGCACGCCCGAGCGGTCGACCGCGACCGGCACCAAGCTGCGGGTGAGGCTGTTGTTGCCGAGCATGCCATCGGTGTTATCGCCCCAACTTGCCACGCTGCCATCGGAACACAGCGCCAGACTGTGACCTTCGCCGGCAGCCGCGGAGATTACGAATTTACCGGCCAGCACGCCCGCGGTGTTGACCGCCACCGCCACCGCGCTGTTAGTCGTGGTGGTGTTGCCGAGCTGGCCTTCCAAATTGCGGCCCCACGCCGCGAGCGTGCCGTCGCCGCACACCGCCAGATTGTGCTGCCAGCCGGCAAAAACGGCCATGACGTGCTTGCCGGTCAACGCGCCCGTGGCGGGCAGATCGGTGGGACTGGCAATGATCGGCGGACTGCTGAATCCGGCTTGTTGGGTACCGTTGTTGCCCCACACGTTGAGTTTGGTGTCGGCCCATTGCAGGACCAGGTCGTTGCCACTACCGCCGTAGTAATTGGCGATGAATTTATAGGTGAGCCCACCATAACTGAGGGCCACCGCCTGCCCCTGGCTCAGATTGCTGAAAGTGCCCTGAATGAAGCCGGGGCCGGTGTTGTTCACGACCATCAGGTTGGTGCCCGTCGCAGGCGCGAAATTCAGGGCGAAGCCCGCGGTGGTGCCGCTCGCCGTGTAATAACTGCCGCTGTCCGGCACGTCGCTGGCGCTTGCATAGGCAGCCGTTAGCGCCACCCGCGTGGCGGTGACCGTGTAGCTGCGCTTGCTGCCGTCCTGCGCGGTGACTTCGATCGGAATCGAGTTGGCGCCCGCCGCCAGCGTGACGATGCCTGCACTGCCTGCCGCCACGCTCACTCCATTGACTTTCACCGTGGCTTGGGCGTTGCGGGGCGTCGGGGTGATGGCCAGCGTCTGGCTGACCGGGTTGGTGGTGTAGCTCAGGGTGGCGGCGGCAAACGCCGGACTCAGGGTGCCATTGCCCAACGCGAGACCGGCCAGCGCGGCATCGTTGCTCACCGTCGCGAATGTTAGATCTGCGCCGGCGCCGCTGCCGGCCGCGCTGGTCCCGACCATCCGGTAGTGATAGAGCGTGCCGGGCGTCAGACCGGTTAGCGTCGCGCTCACGGCGGCGGCGCTGCTGCCGGTCACCGGCGTGGGCGCGGCGCTGGCGCTGCTGCCGTAGCCGGTGCTGGTGCCGTAGTCGAAGCTCACGGCGCTGCTGTTATTGACGGCGTTGACCGTGCCGTTCAAAACCGCGCCGGTGGCGGTGATCGAAGTGGCCGCCAAGGTGACCGCCGCCGGCACCGGTGGCGCGGCGACCGTGGCGAGCGAGTCATTGGCCATGGCGCCGCTGCCGGTGGTGGCGAAGCGTTCGCCGGCGGCCAGGGTGCTCGTGGCCACCGCCGCCGGCACATAACTATTGGCCGGCGCGCCGGCAAGACCCAATTGGCCGCCGAAGTTCCATCCCCAGGCCGCCAGCGTGCCATCGCCGCACAGCGCCAGGCTGTGGGAATTGCCCGCGGCCAGCGCCACCACCGCTTTGCCTGATAGAATTCCCGCCGTGTTGACCAGTACCGGCAGCGTGCGGCTGGTGACCGCATTGTCGCCAACCTGGCCAGAGCCGTTAGAGCCCCAGGCCGCCAGCGTGCCATCAGCGCACAGCGCCAGATTGTGCGCTCCGCCGGCGGCCACGGCGACCACCGCCTTGCCGGAAAGCACGCCCGCGCTGGACACCGTCACCGGGACCAGGCTGTTGGTGTTGGTGCCATTGCCCAACTGGCCGGCGTTGTTGTTGCCCCAGGCCGCCACCGTGCCATCGGCGCACACCGCCAGACTATGCGTGGATCCGGCGCTGACCGCCACCACCGCTTTGCCAGTCAGCGTGCCCGAGCTGCTGACCGCCACCGGAACCAGGCTTTGGGTGGTGCTGTTATTTCCTAACTGGCCAAAGCCATTGTCGCCCCAGGCGGCCAGCGTGCCGTCGCCGCACACGGCCAGGCAGTGGGAATTACCGGCGGCGATGGCCACCACGGTCTTGCCGTTGAGCACGCCCGCGGTGTTAAGCGCGACCGGGACCAGGCTGCGGGTCGTGCTGTTATTGCCTAACTGGCCGGCGGTGTTCAGCCCCCAGGCCGCCACCGTGCCGTCTGAGCACAGCGCCAGGCTATAGGCATTGCCGGCGGCCACGGCAATGACCGTCTTGCCGGCCAGCACGCCGCTGGTGTTCACCGCCACCGGCACACTGCTGGCGGTGCTGCTGTTGTTGCCCAGCTGGCCAAAACTGTTAGTCCCCCACCCTGCCAGGCTGCCGTCGGAGCACAGCGCCAACGTGTGGTTGGATCCGGCGGCGGTGGCGAGCACCGTCTTGCCGGCCAGCACGCCGCTGGCATCCACGGCCACCGGCAGACTGCTCGCGGTGTTGGTTCCCCAGGCCAACAGCCGGGTGTTTGCCCACTGCAACACCAGGTCGTTGCCGTTGCCGCCATAATAGTTGGCGATGAAGGCATAACTGACGCCCGCGTAGCTGAGCATCACCGTCTGGCCCTGCGCCAACCCATTGAAGCGGCCGCTGATGAACTGGCTGCCGGTGTTTTTCACTACCATCAGGCTGCTGCCCGCCACAGGCGCATAATTCAGGGAAAAACTCACCGCGTTGCCAGTGGCAGTGCAACTGGCGACGGTGGCCGGCACATCGGAAGCGGAGTTATAGGTCGCCGCCAAGGGCTGGCGGGTGACCGCGACGGAGTAGCTCTGGGTGGTGACGCCATCCTGCGCGGTGACCACCAGCGTGATGATGTTAGATCCCAGGCTCAGCGCAATCGCCCCGCTGGCGCTGCCCGACGCCGCGGCGCTGCCGTTGACAGTCACCGCGCCCTGCGCCTGGCTCAGCGTCGGGGTGAGGGTGATGCTGGTGATGGCATTCGGGACGCTGACGGCATAACTCGCGGTGCCGCTGGCAAAGCTGGGTGTTAGACTGCCGCTGCTCAGCGTGAGATTGGCCAGCGTGGCCACATTGCTCAGGGTCGTGAACGTCAGGTCGGCGCCGTGCACGGTGCCGGCCGCGCTGCTGCCGGTGGTGCGGTAGTGATAGAGCGTACCAGGGGGCAACCCGGTCACCCCGGCGCTCACCGCGGTGTCGCCGAGGCCGCTGGCGGAAACGGGCGCGGCGGCCAGCGTGCTGCCATAGCCGGTGGTGGTGCCATAGTCGAAACTGGTCGCGGTGGCAGTGCCATTGGCATTGACCGTGCCCTGCAAGGCCGCGGTGGTGCCGGTGATGGCGGTGGCTGGCAGGGTGGTGACCAGCGACACCGGCGGGGTGGCGATGATGGCCAGCGAGTGGTTGGCGGAGGCACTGCTGTTAGGCAGGAGGTAACGCTCGCCGGTGGCCAGCAGGCCAGCGTTGACCGCGACCGGCACCGGTGTGTTAGAAGAACTGTTATTCCCCAACTGTCCGCCGTCATTGCGGCCCCATGCGACCAACGATCCATCGCCGCACAGCGCCAGGTTGTGATAGCGACCGGCGGCGATGGCGGTGACGGTTTTGCCGAACAGGGCGGAAACGCCGGATGTCGTGTTGACGGCCACCGGCGAGCTCACCGCGCTGTTTGAGCTGCTGTTATTGCCTAATTGGCCGTAGCCGCTCCACCCCCAAGCGGCCAGCGTGCCGTCCGAACACAGCGCCAGGCTGTGGCTTTCCCCGGCGGCAATCGCCACCACCACCTTGCCCCACAGCCCGTTGCCCTGGCTCACGGCCACCGCCACCGGCGCATTGCGGGGCGTGGTACTGTTGTCGCCAACGGCGCCGTATGTGTTAGCCCCCCAACCGGCCAGGGTCCCGTCGGCACACAACGCCAAGCTGTGGGCGCCGCCGGCGGCGATGGCGGTTACGGTTTTACCGGATAGAATGCCGGCGCTGCTGACGGTCACCGGCAGCGGGCTGTCGGTGTTGCTGGTGTTGCCGAGTTGGCCACCGGCATTGCGGCCCCAGGCGGCCAGCGTGCCGTCCGAGCACAAGGCCAGACTGTGAAATTGTCCGGCGGCGATCGCGACGACGGTTTTACCTGCCAGCACGCCGCTGGTGGACACCGCCACCGGGCTGCCGCCGCTCTGGGAGGTGGTGCCGTTGCCGAGTTCGCCATAGGTGTTGCGGCCGAAGGCGGCCACCGTGCCATCCGAGCACAGCACCAGACTGTGGGATTCACCGGTGGCCACCGCGATTGCGGTCTTGCCGGTTAGAGCACCGGTCATTTGCAGCGCGGCCGGGTTGGTGCCGCTGCCGCCTTGGATCGGCCCGAGTTGATCATAGCCGCTCCACCCCCAACCGACGAGGCTGCCGTCGGCGCACAGGCCGAGCGAGTGGTTGAGTCCGGCGGCTTGGGCGACGAGTGTTTTGCCGGCAAGCACACCGCTGGCGGTAACCGGCACCGGCAGCGGGCTGTTGGCAAAACTATTATCTCCCAACTGGCCGAAGTCGCCGAAGCCCCAGGCCGCCGCGCGGGTATTGGCCCATTGCAGCACCAGGTCGTTGCCACTACCTCCGTAGTAGTTTGCGACAAACGAATAGGTCGCTCCGCCGTAGGCAAGCACCACCGTTTGGCCGTGGGCCAGATTCGAGAACCTGCCGGAAATGGCATTGCCGCCGGTGTTTTTCACCAGCATCAGGTTGCTGCCCACCGCCGGCGCAAACCCCAGCGACAAGTTCACCGTGGTGCCGGTGGCCGTGAAGCTGGCGGCAGTTTCCGGCACGCTCGCCGCCGTGGCAAACCCGCCGCTCAACGGCACCCGCGTGGCCGTCAGTGTGTACGTCTGCGTCGTCACACCATCCTGCGCGGTGACCAAAATCGTGATCACGCTCGTCCCCGAGCTGAGTGATATGCCGCCACTCGTGCCGCCCGCAGCCACGACGCTACCGTTGACCCGCACCGTCGCCTGCGGCTGGCTGGCGTTAGGTGTTAGATAGAGGATCTGGCTGGCGACGTTGGCGCTGTAGCTGGTGGTGCCGCCGGCCAGGGCCGGGCTCAGGCTGCCGTTGCTCAGCGACAAGCCGGCCAGGCTGGTGATGTTGCTGAGGGTGGTGAAGGTGCCGAGCGGGCTGTAACTGGTGCCGCCGCTGTTAGTCGCGTAGGAGGCGAAGGAAAGCGTGGTGCTCGGCGGCAGACCACTGGCGTTGACGGTGAACGGCCCGATTACGCTGCCGCTGCGCGCCAGATTGACCACCCCCACCCCGCCGAGTTGCGGATTGGCGTTGTCGGCGGTGGCGGCCAGCACCACCCCATAAGCGGTGATCGGGGCCCCGCCCTGGTTGTAAACATTGCCGCCCAGCGTGGCGGTGGTCGATAAAACAGCGGTGCTAGACGGCCCGCCCACGGCCATGGTTGGGGTTTCCAGCGCGCGGATGAGGTTGACCGTGTACGTCTGGGTCGCGCCGTTCTGCGCGGTAACCACCGTGGTGAAAATGTTGGAGCCGAGATTGAGCGATACCGACGGGCTGATGGTGCCCGATACCACCTCGCTGCCATTGACCGTCACGGTGGAACTCGCCAATGCCACCACCGGGGTGAGAAATCCCGTGAAGGTCGCAAACGGCACCGCCACGGTGTAGCTGTAGGTGCTCGGCGAGAACGCCGGACTCAGGGCGCCGAGCGACGGTGTCAGGTTGGCTAGCGTCGCATTGCTCGAAACGGTGGTGAAACTGCGGTCTGCACCGTAGCTGACGCCGCCGCTGTTAGTTGACTTTACCCGATAGTGATAGAGCGCGCCGGTGGTCAGGCCGGTGATGGCCGCGCTCACGCCCGTGGCGCTGGTTCCGCTCACCGTCGCCGGCGCAGCGGTGGTGGTGGAGCCATAGCCGGTACTCAGCCCGTATTCAAAGACCACGTCCGCGGCGTAGGCATTGGCATTCACGGTGCCGGCCAGTGTGGCACCGTTGACGCCGATCGCGGCGGGTGCCAGCGTGGTTACGATGGGCGCGGAGGACGCCGCCACAATCGCCAGACTGTGTTGCGCGCCCTGGCCGCTGCCGATGCCCACGATGCGGTCGTTGGCGGCCATGGTCGAGCGACTAACGGCCACCGGCACCAGGCTGGAGCCGGAATAAATGTTGTTGTTGCCCAGTTCGCCGTAGGCATTGCTGCCCCAGGCAGCCAGGGTGCCATCGGAGCACAACGCCAGACTGTGGTATTGGCCGGTGGCCAGCGCGATGGGCGTTTTACCGGCGAGCACGCCGGACCTGTCCACGGCCACCGGCACTTGGCTCGGGGTGCTGCTGCTGCCCACCGCTTCGCCCCCCCAACCGGCGAGCAGGCCGTCGGCACACAGCGCCACGCAGTGATCTCCCGCGGCGCTCAATTTGCGGATGGTCTCGTAATACAACGCGCTGCCGATGTTGACCGCCACCGGCAATGGGTTGGGCCGCGGGCCGGGTTGGCCGACCTGGCCATAGGCATTGAATCCCCACGCCACCAGCGTGCCGTCGGAGCACAACGCCGCACTGTGGTTGTCACCCGCCGCCACCGCGATGACCGATTTGCCTGCCAGCGCCGATCCCGGCCCGGCGTTCACCGCCACCGGGACCGTGCGGTTGACCAGGGTGCCATCGCCCAATTCACCGTCAAAGTTGTTGCCCCAGGCGGCCACCGTGCCGTCCGCGCACAAGGCCAAGCTGTGATACTTGCCCGCCGCCACCGCCACCACCACCTTGCCGGCCAAGGCGCCGCTGGCGTCGACCGCCACCGGATCAAAGCGCGTCGCGGTGCTGCCGTCGCCGATTTCCCCGTAGCCATTCAGCCCCCACGCCGCCAGCGTGCCATCCAGGCACACGGCCAAACTGTGCTCCGCGCCCGAGGCGATGGACACCACCCGCCGCCCGCTCAGCACCCCGGCGGAATTGAGCGAGTGCGCCGTGGCATCGAGGTTGCCCCACACCCCCAGCGTGCCGTCCACGCACAGCACCAGGCTGCGCCGGCTCTCGGCGCTCACCGCCGCGACGGTCTTGTTGTCCAGCAGCGGCGACAGACGCACTTCGGCCGGCAGCAGGCCGAGTGACCCGTCATAATTCCCCAGCTGGCGCTGGTCGTTGTTGCCCCAGGCCATGACCCGGCGTTTCTGCCAGCGCAGCACCAGGTCATTGCCGGTGCCGCCGAAATAGTCGGCGACGAAATGATAGGTGCTGCCGCCGTAGCTCAGATCGACCTGCTGGCCCTGGGTCAGGTTGGCGAATTCGCCGTGGATGAACTCGAGGCTGGTGTTGTTGACCACCATGAGGTCGGCGCCGACCGCCGGGGCGTGATGCAGGGAAAACGCCACGTTGCTGCCGCCGGGCGTGTAGCCGTAGCTGGTGAAAAACACGTCCGTGGGCGAGGTGAAATCCAGGGTCAGACCGGTGGCCCCCGGGGTGGCGCTCAGAAAAAGGTCCACGATGGGCAGAACCCCCTGGCCGCCGAAGTGCAGGGTGGCGCTGCGACTGCCGCTGCCGGTGCCGACGAAGCGCAGGGTGAAGGTGGTGCTGTCGTGGGCGGTGCCGTTGGCGGAGAGATACTGATCGGGTTGTTTGCCGATGACAAAGTCGTCCGGGTTGGCACCGGAAAAGTCGAACACCCATTGTCGGATGCCGCCGATGCCGAGGTTGCGCAGGGTGAACGTCAGTTCCGGCTGGGCCCCGTTGAGTACCGACCCGAACGCCACCGCACTGAAATTGGCCACCGCGCTGCCCGCCGGTCGTTCGAGCGCAAACGTCGGCGGCGTGAGCAACGCATTGCTTTGCACCTGGGCGGAAAACGTGCTGGCAACCGCCGCAATCCCCATGTTCGGGGCCGTCCAGCCGCCGGCATAGACCAATCGATTGCCAATGACCAGATCGAAGTCCTGCGTCGCGGTGGCATACCACAGCGCGCCGCTGTCATTCGCCGTGCAGTCCACCACCCCCGCATTCCGGCTCACCGTCGTCACCTCCCGCGAATTCGGCCGGGTCGAGCACAGGTTGCGGTCGGTGAAACCAAACACGTAGTCAACCCCACCGTCATTGTCCCCGGTCACCAGTCCGAACGGATAAGATTGCAGCCCCTGGCCGGTCGAAACCCGCGCCGTGCCCACACCGATGAGCTTGAAGCCATTGGCCCCGCGCGAAAAAATCAGCGGCGTCACCGACCCGCCAGCAGGTCCGTCGTCATAAAACGAAAACGTGTCGACCGGTCCCGCAATCGCGTAGTCCTGTGCCGGCGAGTAGATATACACCTGGCCGCTGGCAGCGGCATGACTGGGGCGCGCGACCGGCGGACTGCCGATCAGGTTGGCGCGCGCGGCAGGCGCAGAGAATAGAACCAAAGCCGCCAAGACAAGGCGGATGGGTGGACGCAATCGGAGGACGTTCATACTGGCGGACTGGGGTTGGGCTTGTGCAGGCGACTGGGCCGCCACGGCGGCCAATGTGCCTCAATTCGCAAAAAAGGCAATTCTCGCGGTGAATTTGCAAAAATATGCGCAGAATTATTCCAAAGGCGACCGACCGGACCGCCGTTTCACGTCGGCCACACAAGGTTTCGGATTGGGGGGTGGGTGCGTAATTGCCTGCCTGTTTTCAGGCAAGCAGGGGGCACGGACCGTCGAAAACCCGGCATTCTGAGCCTCACCCAAATGGTGAATTCCCTGAAAGCCATAGCCCATTCATTATCCGTGAATTCTTTCTTACCTGCCTGGGTTGGGCGGCTTGCCGCCGACAAATACTTGAAAATCGTGCGCCGCAATGGCAATTTTTCGATAGAGGTAGGGCACGTCGCCGAAATTCGCGACCACGTCCACGACTTTTCCGCTATCCTTAAACTCTGACTTTTGAACAAGAGGGGCGAGGAATTGGTGATCAACCAGTTCGAAGAAATTCCTCTCAGGCCATGCATCGCTGATTCTTTTATGCCAATCCAATTGTGTCTTGCCGACCTTGTAATCGTCAAATCGGGCATTGAGCCCGTAGAGAGCCGCGTAAAGCATGCCGTCATCCGCACCTGGCACGCGGAATAAATCAACGACGGCCCCGCCGTAAACCAGCGACCAAAAGGGGATGAAACTGCCGGGTTTTGACTCCCAAAACTGAAAACCCAAGCTGTGCCCGTGCCCGACATCAATAATATCAGTCAACCAATCAATAGGCGATCCCTCTGAAACCACACTGCCCATCGTATCTCTAACATACGTCAAAAACTCGCGCCTTGCAAGGATTTGCTGGCGGGACGTCAACGGATGCCGCGGATCGAAGCACTCGTATTGCGTGCATCCTTCGCAATCGAGAAGGTACGGGCATTCCCCGATGACTTCCTTTACATGCGGCAGGTCTCTTTGGGCAAATCCGAGTTTCTGGCTCTCGCAGAGGAAAAACGTCTTCTCCGTCTCAAATGAATAAAAACTGCCGTCCCGCCTCATTGCCCTCAGGCCAGCATCATAATCCTGACCTCTATCCGCAAATGGCGTGTATTCATCCACCGGTGAGAATCCATAGCCGATCTTCCTTGCGCAATCGGCAACATTCCTGAATTCATCCACCGTGCCACTTGCGGGTGTCATGCCCTCGGGCCATCTCCTCCAGCCCCCCACAAAATCGTTCTTGTTGGCAATCTGAACAACCGCCTTACTCACACCGCTTGCCTTGAGTTGCTGCATGAAATCCGGCATCTCGCTCAAGGCATAGGCCCCCCAGAAGAAACTGGCGTTTGCAGCGAGGCCGCACACCGGACGCTGGTTTACCCTTTGCCTGAGAGTGGCGAATCTCCCGGAATCAATCAAAAACCGCCTATAAGTTTTGGCGATCTCGACATATCCGCCTTTGTCTAAGAAATGATAGGTAATATGTCTTGGTTCATTCACCCTGTCCTGCTCGAAACTCCAGATTGGAGTGCTGGAACAAAGCCGCTTGCATCCATTGCTGTTCCGCCTTACCAGCGTTCTCAGCTCGTAATCAACGGCTGGAAAATCCGTTATGACAGCGGCACACGGGTGTCCCCTCCTCACAATTCCAAACACCGGCATCGTTGATTCCCCCCTCAGATCCACCCCCCCGGATTCCACATATCTATCAATATCAATGCCAAAAGGGAATATTCGACCCTCCCTGGCATCATAGTTACCAATGGAACTCACCAGGTATCCATCCTCGCCGGCCCTGGCCGCAGCAAAATCAAGTGGAAAGGCTAATGACAAGGATTTCTTGCCGGCAGGAAAGACGACCGGATCCAGAGTGACCTCCAGACTGCGATTCTTGAGCACGAGCGCGTATGATATCCTCAAACCCGGGTACCTGCTGAAGCCAGAAACCGCAATCTTGAATCCGTTCTCTATTTCCTCGCAAGTGACGCCGCCTTCCCATGCTGACACCTCATCATCAATCATAAACGGAGGACCCGGCATGAACCATTTTTCATGTGTTACAGTGTCTTCAACCTGGAAATTGTGCTTCTTGCCTGCGTATTCCACATCAAGAGTCAGGGTGCCATTGGTAAGTCGCATCGCCTTCGCATTCTCGAATTCCGGAGATGCAAACCTGGGGGACTCCTTCAAATAGAGTCCCAGGTCCGGCAGATTCCTCTTTATCGCCAGCCCTCTGTCAAAATCCGAGACTTTCTGACATTGCGGCCATTTGGAATCATCAAAATCCAGGAGATGCCAATTATCGGAGGATTTCACGCTGCACTTCATCGCATCTCCGGCGGCAAGGATTATATATCCGCCGGGAGATTCCTTGTTGGGATATCCTATATAAGCGAAGAATCCGGCAAGCCCCCCTTTTTTGTTTGATACCTGGGCCGCAATGACATTTTCGCCAACTCTTAAATCCCCGGAAATATCGATAATTTGGGCTTCGGAATAGTCCTTGTCTGGTATGATTGTCTTTCCGTTCAGGAACACTTGGTAATGCTCACCGTCACAGATAAGAAGAACCTTCTTCCCGCTAATCGCCAATGCCTTGAATGACTTGCGGAAATATGTGGCACGCTGTTCCGGATTCCCAGTCCATATCCAGGGACTGTTGCCATATCCGGATGTATCAATTTCTTGCGCCCTTCTTTCCAGATAATCAGCGTAAGGCTTGCGAATCTCCTCTTCGCTCAGTGCGCGATTGAAAATCCTAACGTCATCGATGATTCCGTTGAAATATGATTCATTCGGCGTCCTGCCACCAATATCCATCGTTGTGTGAACGGATCTTATGGCGGCTCCGCTCGCCAAGCATGTGCAGTCCAATTCTCCATTTATATAGAATTTGACAACTTTGTCGGCATTGAAATCGCAGGTCATCGCGACATGATACCACTGGCCTGGAGTTGGGCTGCGGGCGGATATCGCTGCATATTGGCCGGCCTCGGAATTCCAGACACCTGCGAAAAACCTGCCGCCCTGAATCCAAATGCCGAAATCAAGACTCTCGGGACCTGCAAAAACCAGATTGGAATTGATGTTATTCCCGTTTGACCGGATCCATGCTTCAACGCTGACTGCTTTGTCGGTAATCCCGCTTCCCGGGCAACGCATATTGGCGTAATCACTCACGCCATTGAATTCCAAGGCGCTTCCGATGACTCCTTTCGTCCACTTGGCCCCGGTTATGGCCCCGTCATTTCCATCGTTGGAGGTGTCTTTTGCGGCATTTCCTTGCGCCTCATCGAAACCCCAGTGCCCGACAATTCCTTGCTCTCCGGCGGGCGCTGCCACCGCAACAACCTTTGCAGCGGTCGCTTCATCCGCGGCATGGGCGCGGTTCGTAGGCACAAGCCGCAGGCCGACGCCAAACAGGGCCGCGAGGATCATGAAATGTGAGTATCTATCCAAGTATGCGTGTTTCATTTGTCATGGCCTAATCCATCCAGGCACACACACCTCATCGTCCAAAACCAGGTCGTTAACCAAGTTCCTAAATGATGATGCGTGGGCCTGAAACGACGCATCCGCGGACCACACGGAGGTGGTCGGCGGAGCGGTGATTGAATGATGCCGGCACCATCAATGGCCGGACATCGGCTTGGCCCCCGAGCGGGGACCAAGCGCGCTGCTAGAGTTGGCTCAAGGGGCTTCCGTAACGTTGAGGCGGATGAAGTCGCTGGCAGTGGATGCAAACGGCCCGCCGCTGCGGAAGGTGTGGTATTCATACCCCGCTGGCACCGCCGGCAGGCCGCCGGTGATGGGGGTGATTTCACTGATGGTATCGGTCCAGGCGTCCAGGTTGAGCGACCCTTCGATCCGATAGACGATGCCGTCGATCGTGGCATCCATCGAGCCGTTGGTGCCGCTGGCAAAGACCGCCCCCGCACGTGCGGCGATGGTTTGAACCAGGGCCGGGCTGCCGTCCACCGTTTGCACGTTGCCCGAGGAGACACCGTTGTCCGTGGCACTCAGCGGGTTGCCGCCCAGCGCGTATTCCATCAGGTTGGAGACGCCGTCGCCATCCGGATCCTGCAGCTTGCCATCGTTGACACCCACGGTCAGGCCCATCGCAGCGGCCCACGCATCGTACCCGCCCTGCACCAACAGGATCTGCTTGTTGACCGCATCGTATTTCAAGGAATACGATGCAGGCAGGCCGGTGACGTTGGCGAAGGTGCCGGTCAGCGTGGTGGTGTAGGTAGCCATCACATAACTCGTCTCGAGCTGGGGCGAGATCGTGGTGATGGCAAGGGTGGCACCGGTGATATCAAGGCTACCGGTGACGGCGATACGGTCGCAGATCGAGCCGTCGAACTCGCAGGCATAGGTGCCGGCAAGAGTCGTATTGGCCGCGCTGAAGGTGCCCACGCTGTCGCCGGGTGCCAAGGTGCCACCAGCGCTGATGGCGAGGGTACCGATGACGGCGCCACTGCCTTTCAGGGTCGCGCCGCTGGCCACGGTGGTGGTGGGGGCGGACGACACGCAGTCGATTTGCAGGGTGCCATTGTTGATGGTGGTGGTGCCGGTATTGGCCATGCCGCCATTGAGGACCTGGGTGCCGGTGCCGGTCTTGACCAGCGAGATTGAGCCGCTGCCAGTGCCACCGTCCATATCACGGATGCCACCGTTGTAGCTGTAGCTATTCGAACCGACAGTGTTGATGATCAGCGTAGCATTGGCGTACACGGCAGTGTCCAAATTGCCGCGGTTCTCGATTTCCGGGTCCATCCCGCCAGACGTGCTATTGAGACCGCCGATGGTTTCGGTGTGGCCGTTGAGGCGCAAGGTGCCGCCGTAGCCGCCACTGGTCCAAGTGATCACCGAAGTATCGGCAATTTGCTCATCACCAGCCAGCACGATGCCCATGTTATTTCCGTTCCATGCCGTAGTGGAAATGTTGATATTGCCGGCGATGGCGATGGCAGCGCCGGTTTTCGCCAGGATCAATTTGCCAGTGCTGCCCAAGGTCGTGGCACCCGCATAGGTGTTGCTGGTGCTGCCGGCTAGGGTGATGACGTTATTGGTCGGCTTGGTGAAGCCGCCGATGCCGTCGATCGCACCGCTGATGGTGAAGCCGATGCCGCCGGAGCTGCCCATGGCCGTGTCACTGGCAAGGGTGATATTGCCCGCATAGTTGACATTGGTGCCGCCATCATTGGCTTGGAGTGCGCCGCTGCCGCCGCCGTCGCCATTGAGGACGAGGTTCTCGTTGATGGTGCCAGTCAGGCTGCCACCGGCGCAAAGTCTCGCGCCGCTGGCGACGACGGTATTGCCGACGCTGCTGCCGAGCGCGTTGAGGTTGCGGATCTGGATTTCAGCCTGATTGATATAGGTGACGCCGTCGTAGTTGCTGTTACCTGCGACGATCAACTGGCCGTTGCCGATCTTGGTGAGCGGGCCGCTGCCGGAGAAGACGCCGGTGGTGAACCAGAAACCGGCGCTGACCACTTCGAGCGTGCCGCCGCCTGCCCCCAAGCTGATGTCGCGGTTGAAATTATTGCCGCCGACGCTGCCACCGGTGTAGCTCAAGGTACCGCCATTGAATGACAGGGTGCTGCCCGAGCCGAGGGGGGAGTTATTGCCGTTGCTGGCGAAGGCACCGACGCTGAGCACGCCGGCGTTGACGGCGGTGTTGCCGGAGTAGGTGTTATTGCCGCTGAGCACCAAGATGCCAGGGCCGGCCTTGGCAAATCCTTGGCTGCCGCCAAGCACTGCAGAAATCGTGCTGGTGACGTCCAGGGTCGTGATCGTCGGGGTGCCGGACGGGGTGTCGAGTATCAGCGATGCGCCGTTTGACGCTCCGAGAGACCAGCCGAAGCCATTGGTGTTGCCAAATGTCAGACTACCCGCGCTGCGACTCGCATCGAGGGTAACGGAAGTGCTTGTAGTTTGGGGCAGCGTGAAGGCCACCGGCGCGCCACTGGCATTCGGGCTCACCTCGTTCAGCCAATTGAGCGTATCAGACCACGCTCCGCCGCCATCAATGTGCCAAGAAGCGGTGGTAACCGTGTGATAGACAGCTTCGGCCACCGGGCTATCCGCCTGGCCGGTCTTGCGGGCAAACGCTTGCAAGGTCACGACGGAGTCAGCCAAGACCGGGATGCCGGTGATCGGGCTGAGACCGGACGGGGAAAACGCGTTCGGCAGGCTGCCATCGATGGTGTAAAAGATGGTCGAACCGGGGTCCGAGCTGATGGTGACGGATTGGCCGCCGACATAACCGCCACCGGCGGGATTGAAGCTGGGCGTGCTGACATAATTGACGACCGTGATTTTGCCGGAGCCAAGCAGACCGGTGGTTTCCCATTGCAACCCCCCGGCGAGAGTGGGCAGGCCCACGATGCTCGAGAAGGAACCGCCATAGGTGCCGCCGGATCCAGGCACGAACAATTGATAGCTGTCACCGAGTGCCGGCGCATCGCCGCTTGCCGTGATGCTCAGAGTGCCGCCGTAGGTGATGCTGGAGAAGCCGCTGAGTGTATCGCAAGTGAACAATCCGCCGGATTTGTTGATCTCGAACGTGCTGGTTCCTGCTAGAATCACAGCACCATTGGCGTTGATGTTGCCGATGCCGGCGGTTCCCGGGGCCAGATCGCCGCCGACCTGCACGGTCAGCGCGCCAGTGATGATGCCGGTGCCGCTGAGCGTGCCGCCGGATCCAACGATGACAGAACCACCCAGGGTGCCGGTACCAGTCAAGGTGCCGCCGCCGCCGATGGTCGTGCCAGCGCTGGCGGTGAGTGTGCCGACACCGCTCACACCCGGGGTCAGAGTGCCGCCGGATTGGACGGTGAGCGGACCGCTGAGTGATCCGGTACCGGAAAGGGTGCCGGTGGAGGTTACGGTGACTGGCGAGCTGGACATCGAACCGGTCACTTCCAGCAAGCCGGCGTTGACCGTGGTGGGGCCGGTGTAACCGTTGTAACTGGACATGATCTGGGTGCCGCTGCCGGTTTTGGTGAGCGCAACCGCGCCGCCACCGCTGCCACCATCGGTGTCGCGGAGGTGACCAGCGAAGGAATAAACATTGCTGCCGGTGACGTTGAGAATCACCGTGCCTGTTCCGTAGCTCGTCACGTCGTTATAGCCGCGGTTCTCGATGACCGGGTCCAGCCCGGTTGCCGTGCAAACCAGGCCGCCGATCGTTTCGGTGTGGCCGTTGAGGCGCAAAGTGCCGCCGTAGCCGCCAGCGGTCCAAGTGATCACGGAAGTATCGGCAATCTGCTCGTCAGCCGCGAGCACGACGCCCATGTTGTCTCCGTTCCATCCCGTGCTGGAGATGTTGATATTGCCGGCGATGGCGATGGCGCCGGTCTTGGCCAGCACCAGTTTGCCGGTGCCGCCCAAGGTGGTGACGCCGGTGTAGGTGTTGGCGATGCTGCCGCCCAGGATCAAACCGCCGCCATCGGTCTTGGCAAGCCCACCGTCGCCAGTGATTTGACTGAGGACCGTGCAGGTCTGGCCGTTGCAGATGCGGATGACGCCGCCCACGCTACCGGTCACGTTGATGACGCGGCCCGTGCCGAGGGTGAAGACAGCCAAAGTGGGCCAACCGCCAGTTGCGGACGGATTGTACATGTTGAAAAGGGTTCCGCCATTGGTCAGAGTGATCGGATTGGAGGGATCGCCCAGCGCGCCGTCAGTGTTGATGCCAACGACACCGTGGGCGTCGTTGCCATCAATAAAGCCGGTTCCATTGATCGTAATGGAGCCCTTGAACGTGTTGGCGGCGCTGGCCAGTGCAGCGTTGGATGCGGTGCCGCCAGAGACGGAATTGAACACGAGGTTCAGGTTGCCGCTGCTGGGAGTGGTGATCAGACCCGCAAAATTGCCCGCCGTGCTGGCCGGATGGCTCACCGTCAGGGTGGAGTTGGTCGCCGCGCTGTTGGTGATCGTGCCGCCGCCGACGAGGTTACTGACGGTCTGGTTGAGGGCATTGAGATCGAAAGTGCCACCGTTGACGGTCAACGCACCGCCGCCGAGTTGCCCGGCCCCGCTCAATTGGAGCAGGCCGGTATTGACGGTGGTGCTGCCGTGGTAGGTGTTGGTTCCAGCCAGAATCTGGGTACCCGCGCCATTTTTCGTCAGGCTGATCGCATTGGCGCTGCCACTGTCGCTGATGACGCCGCTGAACGTGCTGCTTCCCGCAGCTGCGGCGACGGTCAAGGCGACCGGCTTGGTGCTGGCGCTGTTGATGACGGATCCGCCGCTGACGCCGGAGTCAACCAGCCCAGCGACCACCTGATTGGTGCCGTTGAGATCGAGATTGGCACCGCTGGCGATCTGCACCGCGGACGATGTCGGAATATTGCCCGAGCCGAGAAGCGGGTAGGCGTTGGTCGCGCCGTCATTGGTCGCGTTGGTCACCGCGGCGTAGGTCGTGGTGGTGCTCGACCAGGAGTAGGTCGCACCCGGACCGGCCTGATCGGCGCCCGAGCGGTCGTCAAGGGTCACCCATGTGCTGTTGTCGTTGCTGCCGGCGACGATCCAGCGTTTCGGGTTGCGGGACGGAGTGCTGTCATTGGCGCTCGACCAGTTGTAGGACGTGAGAATCGTCGGGGTACTGAAGTCATAGACCAGCCAGTACGGGACCCCGCCGACGCCGAACTTGGTGAAACCAGAGGCATTGGCCCCCTTGTTGTCGTTCGCGTTGCCCCAGTATTGTTCGGTCCCACTGGCACCGTTGGCCGACGAGCTGCCTGCGCTGGCGGCGACCCGGGTGCCGTTGAAATAGTAGTGCAATTCGCCGATCTGGTTGTAGCCGTCGGCGCCAAAGTTGGCCGACACGGTGAACCGGTAGTAGCGGTAGGCGGTGTAAGCGGCCGCGGTGATCTTCAGGGTGCCCGCATTCACTGCGGTGGTGCCCGTGTAAGTCGTGTTGCCGCCCAGCGTCAGCGTGGCCGGACCCGCCTTGGTCAGGCCAGTGCTACCGGCGAGGGTCGAACTGACCAACGCCGGAGTGTTGGCGGTGATGGTGCTGGTCGACAGCGTCAGCGTACCGCCATTGACGGTGTAGGCCGTGCCGCTGGTGCCGGTGCCCTGGCCGCCTTGGCCGAAGGTCAGATTGCCGACGGTGAGGGCACCTGCAGTGACTGTCTGGGTGGCTGCGCTGCCGCCAAAAATCGCCGCGTCGCCGGCCGTCCAGGATGCGACGGTGGCAGAGGTGGTGCCATTGTCCCAAAATCCGCCCGCAAGCCAGTTCTGGGCGGAGGTGTTGGCGTTGTCACTCGCGCTGTTGGGAGTGCTGGTGTTGCCGTCCCACCACAAGGTGGCGGCTCCGGCAGTGCTCGTTCCAAGCGCTAACAGCAAGGCTGCGGCGCTGGCTCGCAATGAATTGCCGTCAAACGCGGCAGATGCTAGGGGAATTCTGGGTATTCTCATAATTATCTTATTTATCTAATCAAACTGGAACTCAGACGGGGGGCAATGAAAATTGGACTTCCGGGCTGGTGTGGCCGTGGAAAAACGAAAGCTGGTGATGCACAGCGGCTAAATGAGGCGCCATGGATCGTTTCGAGTGGGTTGGTTTTCTCCGTCACCAGGGTTGAATGACGGATGTTAGAATGCCGGACGTAAGGTTAGACGGCCTGACAATATTATTGAGAATGATTCGCGCAACCTTTTTCTACGAAAAATTTCAGGCCAAGCCGGTCTCCGGGTGTCGTTCCCTGCCGGGCGGCAACGCCGCGCTGGGCAGGGACGCACCCTCCGGGCGTCCAGCGAAGGCGAGGGCGAAGGCGAGGGCGAAGGCGAGGGCGAGGGCGAAGGCGAAGGCGAGGGCGAAGGCGAGGGCGAAGGCGAAGGCGAAGGCGAAGGCGAGGGCGAGGGCGAGGGCGAGGGCGAGGGCGAGGGCGAGGGCGAGGG
>CAIVSK010000198.1 GCA_903908495.1 Akkermansiaceae bacterium | reverse complement strand
GGCGTGTGGCGGCACGTCAGGCAATGGCGGCTGGGCAAGCCGGAGCCGGTCGTGCAAGCGGTGCCGGAGCGGATCAAGGCGTGCATCAAGTTCGCCCTGTTCCAGGGGCGGCTGGCGTCGGATCACTACGCCCTGCCGATGCACCTGGCCATCTTCTTGGGCATGGGCGTGCTTTTCATCGGCACGGCTCTGGCCACGCTGGACCAGGACATCGGCTACCTGCTGTTCAACTGGCAGTTTCTCCGGGAGAACCTCTATCTCGGCTACAAGTTGAGCCTCGATCTGTTCGGCCTGGCGCTGATCGTGGGCCTCGCCCTCGCGTTCTATCGGCGCTACGTGCTGAAACCGGAGCGCCTCAAGAACCTCCTCTATCCGACCTTCCCTCTCGACTCGTTCTACCTGCTGATGATCCTCTTCCTGATCGCAGGGACGGGTTTGGTGGTGGAAGCGTTGCGGCTGGCGGCGTCCCCAGTGCCGTGGGCGCATTGGTCGCCGGTCGGAAACCTTCTGGCCGGGGCTTTTCACGGCATGTCGCCGGAGAAGCTGCAGGGCACCCACTTCTTCTTCTGGTGCCTGCACGCCTTGCTGGCCTTCGCCTTCATCGCGCTGGTGCCGTGTTCGAAGGCGTTCCACCTGGTTTCGTCGGCGATCAGCATCTACCTGCGCCATCTCGGCCCCGTGGGCGCGCTGCCCGTGACGGAGCCGGCCGGCGTGGCCCGGATCAACGATTTCACCTGGCGGCAACTGCTGCAATTTGACGCCTGCACCTGGTGCGGGCGCTGTCAGGAACAATGCCCCGCGTACGCCAGCGGCTCGCAGCTTTCGCCGAAGAATCTGGTGCTGAAACTCGACGACGAGTTGCTCAAGGCGGCCAGGGTCAATGGCAACGGCCGGCCGGCCACCGCCGAGGCAGCGGCCCAGGCGGCGACGGCGGCGCCGTTGCATGACGAGAAGGTCATCTCCGCCGACGAACTGTGGGCCTGCACCACCTGCCGCGCGTGCGAGGAAGTGTGCCCGGTCTTCATCGAGCAGCCGCGCGCCATCGTGGACCTGCGCCGCTATTTGGTGAGCCAGGGCACGATGAACAAGACCGTGCAGGACGCGCTCAACAGCCTCAACCGCTATGGCAACTCCTTCAACAAGTCCGATCGCATGCGCGCCAAGTGGGCGCAGGGTCTGCCTGCCAGGATCAAGGACGCCCGCAAGGAGCCGGTGGACTTCGTCTGGTTCGTAGGCGACTACGCTTCCTACGACCCGCGCATGCTCGAAATCACCCAGGCCACGGCGAAAATTTTCCAGCAGGCCGGCATGGATTTCGGGCTTCTCTACGAAGGTGAACGCAACTCCGGCAATGACGTGCGCCGCGTGGGTGAGGAGGGCCTCTTCGAGGTGCTCCGCGGCAAGAACCTTGACGCTCTCGGCAAGGTCCAGTGGAAGAACGGCCGCAAGATCATCATCACCACGGACCCGCACTCCCTCAACACGCTCAAGAATGAATACCAGTTCGAGGGCAATGGGGTCATCGTGCAGCACTACACCGAGGTGCTGGACGAACTGCTCCAGGCCGGCCGGCTGCCGCTCAAGAAGAAACTCACCGGACGCGCGACCTACCACGATCCCTGCTATTTGGGACGCTACAACGGGGTCTACGAGCCACCCCGCCGCGTGCTGCGCGCGCTGGGCGTGGAGGTCGTGGAAATGCCGCGCACGCGCGACCGGAGCTATTGTTGCGGCGCAGGCGGCGGCCGGATCTGGATGGAAGACACTCCCGACATCAAGGAACGCCCCGCCGAGAACCGGCTGAAAGAAGCGGCATCCCTGGTGGACGTGCCCACCTTCGTCGTCGCTTGTCCGAAGGACCTCGCCATGTTCCGCGACGCGGTCAAGACCACGGGCAACGAGGGGAAGATCACTGTCCGGGACATTGCCGAACTCGTAACCGACGCAATGGAAGGCTAACCAAACCCGCCCTCCACCAGCCAAACCGACCAGCACCGCCCCAACCCGAGGCCCGAGAGGCCGACCACGACCCGTCCGCGCGGTTCATTCCCCTCACCTGTCCACCGTATGTGCGTAATGCTTGCCAAAGGATGCGGAGCGGATTCCCGGGGACGGTGCTACCCTTTTTGTCCGGTTGATCACCACGAAAGGACCCTGCCATGGCTGTAATGCTCGAACCTGAACTGGAGCAAAAAGGAGCCACCCTCGAAACGGTACTCCAGACTCCTGATGGCAAACGCATTCTCACCTGTATCCAGTGCGGCACCTGCGCCGGCACTTGCCCTTACGGCGAGTACATGGATTTCCC
This sequence comes from Akkermansiaceae bacterium, assembly GCA_903908495.1. Taxonomy (GTDB): domain Bacteria; phylum Verrucomicrobiota; class Verrucomicrobiia; order Verrucomicrobiales; family Akkermansiaceae; genus Luteolibacter. The sequence continues at coordinate 1,033 of CAIVSK010000198.1, read as the reverse complement.
ACCCCGCCGCATCATCAACATGCTGCGCCGCGGCCGGATTGAGGAGGTCTTCAAGTCCGACAGCATGCTGCGCTGTGTGGCTTGCTACGCCTGCATGGCCAAGTGCCCGCGCGGCATCCGCCTGTCCGACGTGCTCCTGCCGTTGGTAAAGGAGCAGACCATCGTCCACCATCCTGCCCTCCCCGCCGAGTTGCAGAAAACGCTGCAGAACATCCTCCGCTACGGCAACCCGATGGGCGAGTCCTCGCGCAAGCGGGTGGCGTGGAAAACCACCTCTAAGGTTCCCGTGCCAGTCATGGCTGAACTCCAGCGTCCGGTGGATGTGCTCTGGTTTGTGGAGTGCTACACCTCCTATTACGGCCGCGGCCAAGACAACAGCCGGGCCACGGCGAAGCTCCTGAACGCCCTCGGCATCGACTTTGCGATCCTTGGCAACGAGGAGAAATGTGCCGGCGACTGCGGCCAGCTCTCCTGGGAGTCGGGCTTGTTCGAGACGCTCACCGACTTCAACATGGAGATCTTCAAGAAGTACCGCTTCAACCGGATCATCACCGGCGACGCCCATGCCTACAACGCCTTCCGCATCCGTTACCCGATGTATGGCTTCAACTACCGGGTCGACCACAACCACATGCTGCTCGTGGAGAAGCTGGAGCAACTCAAGCCGAAGCTGACCAAGAAACTGAATTACACCGTCACCTACCACGACTCATGCTGCCTCGGCCGCCGGGCCGGGATGTACGACGAACCCCGGGCGCTGCTCCGCGCCATCCCCGGCGTCAAGCTCGTCGACATGGTCCACAACCGCGCCAATTCGATCTGCTGTGGTGGCGGGGGCGGCGGCATGTGGCTGGACACGTTCTTCAAGGAGAAAGGCATGGAGCGGCTGTCCGAGCGGCGCGTGAAGGAAGCCATCGCCACGGGCGCCGACGTGCTGGCGGTGTCCTGCCCGTACGAGATCTTCCGCTTTGAGGACGCGCTGAAGGTGATCCCGCACGACAAGCCGATGATCGTGCGTGACGTGACCGAGCTG
>CAIVSK010000197.1 GCA_903908495.1 Akkermansiaceae bacterium | reverse complement strand
CACCCATGTCGGCCGTTACAAACTGCTGGAGCAGATCGGCGAGGGCGGCTTCGGCGTCGTCTGGATGGCAGAACAGAATGTGCCCGTGCCTCGGCGGGTCGCGCTCAAGATCATCCGGCCGGGCCTGGATACCCGCGAGGCTATCGCCCGCTTTGAGGCCGAGTGGCGGGTGCTGGCGATGATGCAGCATCCCAACATCGCCAGCGTCTTCGACGGCGGTGCCACCGCCACGGGGCGGCCCTACTTCGTGATGGAACTGGTGAGGGGATTGCCCATCACGTCCTACTGTGATGCCAGGCATCTGGCCACCCGCGAGCGGTTGGAGTTGTTCCTGGCGGTGTGCCTGGCGGTGCAGCACGCGCACCAGAAAGGCGTCATTCACCGCGACCTCAAACCGTCAAATATCCTGGTCACCATCAACGACGATCGGGCCGTGCCCAAGGTCATTGATTTCGGCGTGGCTGAGGAGAGCCAGGCATCAGCCACGGTGAAATCGTGCCTCCAGCGCCCTAACCAGCGGGTTGGCACGCCCGCCTACATGAGCCCGGAGCAGGCGGGCCTGGGCCATATTGATGTGGATGCCCGCAGCGATGTCTACTCGCTGGGGGTGCTGCTCTACGAGTTGCTGACGGGCCGGTTGCCGCTCGACCCGCAGTCGCTGCCGGTCGACGGTTGGGACGCGGTCATGCGGACGATCCGCGAGGAAGTGCCGCCCAGGCCCAGCACGCGGCTCGGCGCTCTAGCCGAGGTGGAGCTGGCTGCCGTGGCGGCAAACCGCGGAGTGCAAGCCGCCACCCTCGTTGGTCTGGTGCGCGGCGCTCTCGACGGGATCGTGATGAAAGCGCTGGAGAAGGATGGCAGGCGGCGTTACGGGACGGTCCGTGGCTTGGCGGCCGCTCTGCAACGGCATTTGGACGGCACTACGGTCGGGGGGACGGGCGGGCCGCCGCGCCGCCCGCCTGATGGCCGACGGGGCCAGCGCATGCCGACCCCGTGAATGAGAAGTGGCGCAGGCCTATTTGAGCTCGAATGTGGCGTACACGGCTGCGTGATCTGAGGCCCAGCGCGGGGAGGGCAGCAGGCCGGTGGCCAGATCGATCACGTCGGCGGCCACAGGCACGAGGCCCTTGCCATGATAGAAGACGAAGTCAATACGGCGGTCGAAATGGGTGGTGGGGTCGATGAGCAAGGGATCGTGTCCCCAGGTCAGACCGCCGGAGGGCGTGTTGGGATGGAGTTTTGCCCAAGCGTCGGTGAAGCCGGCGGCGGGAATCAGGTCATAGGCATAAGACCCGTCACGGCCAAGCGCATCGGCGTTGAAATCACCGACCAGGATGACCGGTTGGCGTGCTTTCGCCGGGCCGGCAAGCAACTCCCCGATTTGGGCCGCCTGAATATCCGCTGCGGTTTCCTGTTCCGGGTGAGCGCAGACGACGCGGAATCCCGAATCGCGCATGGTCACATCCACCGCGCACCAGCCACGCGTGATGGCCAAGCCGAGAGCGGGAATTTCAATCAAAGTGGCAAAGTTGCCACTTTGCGGATTGCACACCCGCAACTGGCCGTGAGGCAGGTCGCTGCGCACGAGGATCGCCTCGCGGTCGCTCAGGCGAACGTCATCGGTGGCGAGAGTCTGCGAATCGGTCAGCATCGGCAATTCCACGTCCATCTCATTGGCGGTTGCAACCACCTGATAATGAGCCCCTTGCGCCGCTAAATCCGCCACCAGCAGTTGGAGGTAGTCGTACACGACGGTGGTGGCTGGGATGATTCCGCCGGAGGCCAAATCACCGGGTGATTGCCTGCGGAGGAGCGACGCCTCCTCGACGGCGACCACGTCGGGCATCCGTTCGGCGATTTCATCGGCCACGGTCTGTAGGCGCGCAGGCGGGTCCGAGGCGACGATGTCGTCATAAATATCTGCCACGGTATTGATCAAGTAGTATCCATAATATGGGTCCGTTGGATCCAGTGCCATGACGCCGCTGATATCACCACCGACGTACAGGTTGACCGTCATTACGTCCAAATCGCGATCACCGCGCTTGTGGTCGGCGGGTTTCGCCCACGCGGGCACGGCTACAAAAACAGCGGCGGCGAGCGAGAGCATCAGCGCAGCAGGATTTTTCCAGATCGGGCCGGACGGGTAGGCTTTGAGTTCAAGCATTGCTGGTTGTTTCATAGTGTGATTTCGTTGTGGCGGATTGCTTGATCGCCGCCCCCGGCCCCGCCATGCGGCCGGTTTGGCGGCTTGGATTCAACTGCAGGGAATCGCTTGCGGAGAGCCCGCAGTTTGCACCTTGTATAGCAGTCAATCAGGAGGGACGCCGTCAGGTTACGGCGAATCGGTGGTTTTTTTGGCCCCTGCCGGCCTTGCACTGCGGCCCACGGCGAGCGGTGGCTCCCCGGCCAGCGCGTAGATTCGCCGGGTGCGGGGCAGGGGATTGACGGCGATGAGGCAAACGTGCAATCTATCGGCACATGTCTCGCCCCGGCCTCATCCTCAAACTCAGTTGTCACGATCAACCCGGCATCGTCGCCAAAATCGCCAACTACGCCGCCGGTCATTGCGGCAATCTCGTCGAGTTCAACCAGTTCTCCGACCAACTCGGCGGGAAATTTTTCGCGCGCTTGGAAATCGAGACTGCGGAGCTCGATGTGGACGTGGAGGATTTCATCGATGGCTTCGGTACCCTGGGGCGTTCGCTGCACGCCGTCTGGCATTTCCGGCGCTTGCCTTACCGGATGCGCACGGCGCTGCTGGTGACCAAGACCGACCATTGCCTCAACGAAGTTCTCTGGCGCACGGAACTTGGCGAGTTGCCCATTGAAATCACTTGCATCATCGGCAACCGCAGCAACTGCCGCCCGATCGCCGAGCACGCCAATATTCCGTTCCATGAAATCCCCATGGAGGGGGCGCTGCGGGAGCCGGGTTTCGCCGAAATTCGCCGGATTATCGACGCCCAGCAGGTCGAGTTGATCGTCCTGGCGCGCTTCATGCAGATTTTGCCCGACGATTTTTGCCGCGATTTCGGCGGCCGGATTCTCAACATCCACCACAGTTTCCTGCCCGCCTTCATCGGCGCCAATCCCTACCAGCAGGCCTACGCCCGCGGCGTCAAACTCATCGGCGCCACCTGCCACTACGTCACCGCCGAGCTCGATGCCGGGCCGATTATCGAACAGGAGGTCGAGCGCGTGCAGCATTTTCATACCCCGACCGACCTCGTCCGCCTCGGCCGTAATTGCGAGCGCGTCGCCATCGCCAAGGGCATCCGCTACCACGTCCATGATCGCACCATCATCGATGGCCATCGCGCAATCGTGTTCCCAGACTGAGGAACGAGCCGACGCAGGGGCACCCGACGGCGAAGGGCTGACGAAAAATACTCATTTTTTGCTTGTTTCTCAGTAGTTGTGTCCATACAAAGGAACGGCAATCCGAGGCAAGGCTTCTAAGTAATAATCCAATATTTGTTTCCACTAGCGAGAATTATGAAACACAAGGTACTTTTGGTTGATGACCACAGGCTTTTCAGGAAGGGTTTACGGATGCTCGTCGACGCGCTGGAGCTTTTCGAGGTGAGTGGCGAGGCCTCCAATGGGCATGAGTTTCTGGAAATGCTCGATCAAAATCAGCCGGACATTGTGGTGCTGGACATCGCCATGCCAGAGATGGACGGCATCGAGGCGGCAAGGCTGGCGCTGTTGAAGTACCCGGATTTGAAGATCATCACCATCAGTATGTTTGGGGATCAGGGCTATTACTTCAAAATGGTGGACGTCGGGGTGAAAGGATTTTTGCTGAAAAACTCGGATTTCACGGAAGTTAAAATGGCGCTCGAGACCGTGGTGGACGGTGGTACCTACTTTTCGAGGGAATTGCTGATGAATCTGGTGACATCCCTGAAGAATGCGCCCGGTAAACTGCCGCCGGATTCCCCGTTGTCAGACCGCGAAAAGGAAATCCTGATTTTGATTTGCAAGGGGATGTCGACCCAGAAGATTGCCTCGTCGTTGTCGCTGAGCAAGCGCACCGTGGACAGTCATCGAGCCAATATCCTGTCGAAAACCAATTGCCACAATACCGCCAGTCTCGTTGCATACGCCATCAAGGAGAAACTGGTGGAACTGTGACCGGATCGGCGGCTGAGTCGAGCCGCCACCGCAGGATGCTGGCCGGAGGCGTGACCGCCTCCGCTGTGCTGAAATTCCGCTGCAACCGGAGGGACCGCGCAGCGCGGGCCGGTCGCCGGTTTTTTTCCAAGGGCTAAGAGTTTCAACCGGATGCTGCGTTGGCCATGGATATTCGTTGCGTCAATCGTGAGATCCGAGTATCCTGTCGCTAAGGAATGTTATGAAGCTCCACGACATCAAGACTGGAACGCCAGTGCGGGCGGACCTGAGGGTGGTTCTGGCACTGGTGCCGGGCAAGTGGCTGCCGCAGACATCGGGCCAACGCGCCCTGAACCCTGCCAACCGGCATATCTTCTTCGAGTATGGAAAAGTCTAGCCAAATAGAGCCCGCTGCGACCATGGCTGCCCCCGCGTCAGCTATGAGTCCTTGGCGCCGCCTTGAAGCCGCTGCGCTTGGGGGAGGAGTGCTGCTGCTTTGCTTCCTGGTCTTTTTCCGGCGGATGCCCTTTGAGTACGGGCTGTTGCCGTTATTGTTATGGGCGGCCCTGCGCTTCGCCCTGCGCGGCGTCATCGCCGCCGCCGTTGCCATTACGGTTCTCGCCAGCATTGGAACCGGGCTCGGTGGCAGTCCTTTTGTCAGGGCCACCGATCAGGAATCGCTGTTGCTGCTCTACGCTTACCTGGGCGTGACCATTGCCTGCACCGCGTTTCTTGCCAATGTGCTGGCCGAGCGCAAGCGGGCTGCTGCCCAACTCTCGGCCACCAATCGGCACCTCGAGGAAGCCACCGCCCGCGCCAAGCAGTTGGCCGCCCAGGCAGAAATGGCCAGTGGCGCAAAAAGCGACTATCTAACAAATATGAGCCATGAAATCCGCACCCCGCTCAGCGGGGTCATCGGCCTCACCGGATTGCTGCTGGATACCGAGTTGGACGCCGAACAACGGCGATATGCCCGCAGCGTGCAGAGCAGCGGCGAAGCCCTCCTCGGCTTGATCAACGACCTGCTGGACATCTCCAAAATCGAGGCCGGCAAACTCGAGCTCGAGACCCAGGATTTCAATCTGGTGCGCCTGCTGGAAGACTTCGCCGAGTCGCTGGCCCTGCAGGCCCGCGAAAAGGGCATCGAGCTGCGCTGCGCGGCCGACCCGGCCGTCCCCGCGCTGCTGCGAGGCGACTCCGGCCGCTTGCGCCAAATTCTGACCAATCTAGTCGACAACGCCTTCAAGTTCACCGATGCCGGGGAGGTTGCGATCCGCGTCTCGGTGGAGGAAATGAAGCCCCATGATGTGCTGCTGCGCTTTGTGGTTCGCGACACGGGCGTAGGCATTCCGAGCGACAAACTCGGCCTGTTGTTTGACAAGTTCAGCCAGCTTGATGCCACCATCAACCGCCGCTACGGTGGTTCGGGTCTGGGGCTGGCCATTTCCAAGCAACTCGCCGAGTTGATGGGTGGGCAAGTCGGTGTGAGCAGCGAGCCTGGCCGCGGCTCCGAATTCTGGTTCACTGCGCGTTTGGGCAGGCAGGCAAAGGCACTGCCGCCGCGCTCCGCGGCCAGTCGGTCCGCCGCGCACGAGTTGCTCAATTTGTT
>CAIVSK010000196.1 GCA_903908495.1 Akkermansiaceae bacterium | reverse complement strand
GCCTTCACCCTCATCGACGGACTCGGCGGATTGAAGATCGGGCGGGGCTGCAACATCAGCTCGGGGGCGCAGATCATCTCCCATTCGACCGCGCGGCGTTGTGTGACGGAGCGCCGTCATCCGGAGGTTGACCACAAACCCACCGAGGTCGGTGATTTTGTCTTCGTCGGAGCCAACGCGGTCATTCTCATGGGTGCAAAGGTGGGTGACCATTCCATCATCGCAGCGGGCGCGGTGGTGCTGGAGGACGCCGTGATCCCGCCCTACTCGCTCGTCGCGGGCGTACCCGCGCGCATCGTGCGCGCCCTTCGCCCTGAAATCGCAACCTGGAGCCAGGAGGGCCATGCACCCTAAACCGCTGCTGTCGGTCGTCGTCGCCGCCTTCAACGAAGAGGGCAACCTGCCGCGACTCTATGAACGCGTGGTTGCCCTCGACTGGGCGGGGCTCGGCGTCGACTTCGAACTGGTGTTCGTAGACGATCACTCGCGCGACCGGACGCCGGTCATCCTGCGCGAGCTGGCCGTGCATGACCCCCGTTTCAAGGTGCTGCGCTTCTCGAAAAACTTCGGCAGCCACAAGGCGTTCACGGCCGGACTCGAACATTGCACGGGCGACGCCGCCGTGCTCCTCGCGGCCGACCTGCAGGATCCCCCCGAAACAATTCCGCAGTTGCTCGCGAAATGGCGGGCCGGCGCCAGGATCGTATGGGCCGTGCGCGTTGCACGGGAGGGCGAGTCGTGGCTCAATCAAGCGCTGTCCCGCCTCTACTATCAGCTCATGCGCCGTTTCGCCGAGGTGCGGCCGCCACCCACCGGGGCGGACTTCCTGCTCGTGGACCGTCAGGTGCTGGAGGTGCTGAAAAGCTCGCCGGAAAAGCACACCTCCCTGCTTGCCTTGATTCAATGGATGGGCTTCGCCCAAGATAACATCACCTACACAAAAGCGGCGCGCCACAGCGGAGCCTCCAAGTGGACATTGCGGAAAAAACTCAAGCTCTCCATCGACTCGTTTGTGAGCTTCTCCTATTTTCCGATCCGGCTGATGTCATCGTGCGGATTCATCTTCGCGATCACGGGTTTCATCTATGCGGTCGTCGTGGCGGTGCGGGCCCTGGCGTTCGGCAGCCCGGCACAGGGCTGGCCGGCCTTGATGTGCGCGGTGCTCATCACGTCGGGTGTCCAGCTGATCATGCTTGGTGTGCTCGGTGAATATCTCTGGCGTGCCTTTGACGAGACCCGCGGCCGTCCGCGCTACATTGTGGAGGAGCGGATGAACTTCTGATGGCGCCGGCGCAGCTACTCTTTGCCAGACTGAAAGCCCTGCTGGGCAATGATCCCAAGCGCCGCATTCTTGAGTGGGAGCAGCGCGGACGTCTGAATGTTTCCTTGCTGCTGGGTGATGGGGCGGTCGCCGCCTGGCTGGCCTTCGCGTTTTTCTCGTTTACCGATCGCCCGATGCCGTTGCCAACCCAGTTCGCGGTCGGGGTGGCGGCCGCCACCCTCCTCGCCTATGTCGTGCGGCTGCATTCCCGGCCGAAGCGGTTGATCGGAGGACTTGCCATCAGATCGGCGGCCTATGCCGCGGCACTCGGGGCCGGGTTGTATGGGTTGGGCGTGCTGGGGTGGCTGCAACTAGCGGCACCCGCCATCGCCTGGCTCGCCCTCGCCGTGGCGGTGGCTTGCTTCACCCTGCATGTGGCCTTCCACGCCGTCCGGGTGCGACATCCGGACCAGCCGCTGGAAATGTTGCGCTGGGTGATCCTCGGCGGGGCGGGCACTGCGCTGTTTCTGCCCTACTATCATGCCGGCACCGCGGGAACCGGCGACGCCCAGTGGTATGTGATCATGCTCGCGGATTTCATCACGCAGCTCCGGGCTGGGGTGTTTCCCGTATGGTCCGGCCAGAGCGTGTACGCCTTCAACGGCGCAATCAGTCCGTTGCGCTTTGCGCCCTGGTTCCAGCATGCGGGCGGACTGTTGGATCTGCTGACCGCGCAGGCACTGGGCTTCGGCGCCGTGAGCAACGCCGTGCTGGCGGTCAACGGTCTCGCGAGCGGGTTCGTCGCCTATTTCTGCCTGCGCGGCATCCTGCCGCACCGTCCCGGCCTAGCCTGCCTGCTGGCCCTGTTGTTTGTCAGCAGTCCGGGGATCCTCGCCCCTTTGCTGGCCGGCGACCAATACATGAGCTTCATGGCCACGCCCTTCATTCCGGTGGTCATGAACGGGCTGTACCGCCTTTGGACCCGGGACGACTTGAGCGGCCCGCTGCGCCTCGCGATCGGCTTGGCCGGAATCTGGCTGAGCCATGCGCCCATCGCCCTCTGGTGCACGTTCCTAGCCGGCGTCGCCGGCGCCATTGTCCTCGCGCGCCGGCGCCGGTGGAGTGACGATGTGCGGCGTCTCGTGCCCGCGGGTGCACTTTTTGTCGCCCTGGCGTCCCTGCCTTTTCTTTCGGCGCTCTCGATTGACAATCTTAATTCCAGTCCGGCCAACGGTGGTGTCGCCGTCGAAATGGTCAGAGCATATTTCCCGGCCAATTTCTTCCCCATAAATCCCGGCGGCGACTTAATGGCCATGTACCAGGTCGGTTATGCCGCTCTGGCGGCCTTTGCGCTGGCGATGATCCTGCTGCCCCGGCGCCCGCCGCGCGGCACCTGGCTTTTCGTTGGGGCCGCGCTGGCAATCGTTCCCATTGTCCTGCCGGTTCCACTGCTCAACCACCTGTTCTGGACCCGCGTGCCGTCCTGGTTCGTCACCGTCAATAATGTCTGGCCCATGCAGCGGCTGTTCGGAATCTGGGCCGGCCTGCTGCTGTTCACCTTCGCCATGGTGGCAAGCGACATCCGCCTCTCTGGTAATAAATTGGTGAGCAGTATGTGCCTGGCTCTGCTGGGCGCGCTCGGTCTCTGGTCGTGGCACGAGGCGCGCGAGCTGCAAGGCTTGGTGTGGGCTTCGTACCGGCCACCCGCCGCGCTAGCGGCCACGCTAGATCCCCGCAACGTGGTGCTGTCCCGTTACGCCTACACGACGTTCGCCTCCGTCCCGGCCTATTTGAGCCACGGGTACATGGACCCGCTGCTGGAGAACCGCATCCTGTCCCACGACACCCTGGCGCTCATGACCGCCAACGCCGATCGGGCGGCCCCGCTGGTGCGCCCGGATGCTGGCTCCGGCGCAGTGCCGCGATTGCGGCAAGCCGGCGTCTTCACCGCCCGCCAGGAGCCGGGCGGGAAGTACTACGTCATCACGCCGGCGCTGGCGCTCAAGTCCGGCGAGCGGCAAGCCTTGCGCCTGGATTTTCTCGAAGTCACGGAACCGGGCCTCCTGCAGCTGACCGGGCAGGGATTGTTCCGGGAGTATCTGCTGCCGGATTCGGGCCTAGGCCTCGATCATCACGGCCCGCCCCGGGCCTTCGGCGCGTTGGAAACCAGCTCCAAGGTCATCTCGCTGCTGCCAGCAGGAGGGCCGGAGGGCGGGATGACGGTGCTTTTCATTCCCGACGGTTACTCGATGCGGAAACAATATGCCTTCGGCCGCTTCTGGCTCTACCAGTTCACCCCTCAGGATCTGGCCATCGTGGTGAAATCCTGGATTCCGTACCACGCCGAAGTCGAGGTCGCCGTGCCCGCCTTCCTGGAAACGCCACGCATGTGGCTTGGGGGGTATCGAGCCACGGTGAATGGGCGGCCCGAGGCCACCCGGCGTTCGCCCGACAATCTGGTGGCGGTGGAACTCCAACCGGGGCGGAATGACGTGGTGCTTACCTATCGGGCTCCGTGGTGGCTGCGCGTTTCCTTTTGGTCATGCGTCTTGGGCTGGGCGGGCATTGTTGCCGCAGGGCTTCGCCGGATGGTTGCAGCGGTCCAAAGTTGAACGGCCGGCCGTCAAGGGGCGGTGGTGGGAATGTCCTCCGGTCGCACCGGTTCGACATGAAGGATGACTCCGGAGAATCTTGAGCGCGCCGTCGATCCGCCGATGGGGTTGGCGGCGATGATTATCTGCGTGGGCAACGTGGGATAGAACCTGCTGGAACACCTCAAAACCCGCTGCCCGTTGAGGAAGACAAGACACTGATGTCGGAGTCTGGCGTAGGCGTCGCCGTTTCCCTCTGACGCCGATGGCAGCATTGATCCCATGCTGACCAGGAGTTCCTGCGTGCGATCTGGATCGATCTCCACCGGGTCGGAGACCGGCCCCCCGACCGACCAATGGTCATAGCCGAAACGCACCTGATGGTCATTGTCATAACGCACGTAGATAATGTCGCCCGCCCCGGTTTTCCCGGTCACGACCAGCGGCTCAGATTGACCCGCCAAGCCGCGCGGAAAGCGCAGGCGGATCAACACCGGCCCCGGATAATTCTCCAGCCCTATCGCACCCAGGGGGCCAGCCGTGGCCTTGTTCGTCCGGTGTTGCAGGAAATTCGTGAGCACGCTGCCCGCATCCAGCACCGCGCGGGGATCGATCGGGGTCACTTCCGTAATCCCGCCGCTGAAAAAGGCCCCAGCCACGGCCCCGCCGACAACATTTGCACCAATGGCAACCCCACCCGGCACGAAGGGTCGAAAGGTGCCGTGCGCGGCCAGTACCGTCCGCCCGTCCAGCTGCACGAGCACGGTTTCACGCAACGCAGCGCATTCCGGTCGCGCCGTATACAGGGAATTCCCCTCCGGGGGCATCAGACTGCCGAGCGAGAACATGAGTCGGTGCGGTTGCGCGAAGGCAACGTCGATGGGATCCGAATAGATGACTCCGCCGCCCAGCTGTTCCCAGCCCAAGCTGATTCGTTCCTCTGAGTGATAGTATACAAAGATGACATCACCGGCACCACCTGTTCCCACGGAAAGCAATGGCTCGGCACGGCCGTTCCGGCCAAATGGAAAGGTGATGCTGCAGGCAAATGGCCCCGGTTTTTCAAGGCGCCACCCGCGGCCCGCGATATCACTGGATGCTCCGCCTGCCCAAAGTACGGTTGTCGCGACGCACCCAACCCAGGCGACCAATCCAAACGGCATGATTCGCACGGTTCACTAAACGGAACGCTTTCATTACACGGTCAAGCCAAGTCTTGCGGAGAGAGGGCTAATGCTGGTTTGGTGTCAGGCTTGACGATGCGGACATAAACTCACCGTCTTGCTTCACAGGCCCGTAACCCTTGGAAGCTGTCTCCCGTGACGCCGTTCCCAGTTCCTCCCGCCCTCTGATCTCACCGAGCACTGCCTCAGGCGCCACTCCATTGACCGCCGTGATCCGGCCGGAAGCGGAGGAAGGCTGCGTATCGGATCCACCAAACCTGCCATTCGGCCGCCAGCATAACGCACGGACGGCAGCGCTCCATGCCGGTCCCAACCGAATTTCGTTTTCATGGGACACTGGCCGGCAGACGCTTCAATATCCATTCTGGTCGCACTCGCTCCACCTTCAGCACCTCGCCGTTAAAGCCGGGACCAGCGGTGGAACCACCGGCAAAGTTCGCCCCCATGATCACCTGTTTGGGCTCAATGGCATAAATGGGCGAGACGCCCTCAAGCACCGGCTGGCCATCCATTTCAACGTAAATTGCCGTCTGCAATCGGCTCAATTGCGGTTGTTCCCGATATAGCCTAGCACCGGCCGGTGGCATCAAAAAGCCGGTGCTCACCAGCAATTCATGCTCTGAACCGGGGGCAACCTCCAGCAGGTTTGTAACCGGTCCTCCGCTGCCCCAGTGATCGAAACCGAGCCGCACATGCCGCTCATCCACGTAGTGTACATACAGGAAATCGGCCGCGCCCGTGACTCCGCTGACCAGCAAAGGCTCGGCCTGCCCCATCCGATCGACCGGAAATTTTACCCGCAGTCGCAAGGGTCCGGGATAACCCAGCCACTCAGTGTCGGGATTCGCCGCCTGTACGGCCACCTGCAGGCTGGCGGCCATTACATATTGGGGATCTGCCAAACTGATGCTGGTCATGTTGCCAGGAAAGAAGGGCACGGCCATGGTAGCGTGAGTAATGTTGATTCCCAGCGCCGCGGAGCCCTCGGCAGGGTAGAAAGCCTGCAAGGGTGCAAAGACTCTCTGTCCGTTCAACTCCACGTAGGCAAGCTGTCGGAGCAGGAGCCAATAAGGATCGCTCTGATAAACCGCACTGGATTTGGGCGGCATCATACTGCCGAGGGAAACAAGCAACCGAAGCGGCCCATCTCCGGCTGCCATCGGCCTTGAAAGAATCAAGTTTCCACCCCAGTGATCGAGTCCGAAGACTACGTTTCCTGCCGCATCACGCTGGACGAAAAGCAGATCGCCCGCTCCCGGTCGGCCAGTGGCCACTAATGGCCAGGCAACGCCGGTGGGCTCCTGAGGCAAATCCAACTCCATGGTCACCGGTCCCAACGAACCTTCCCAGGAAGCGTCGCGCCATGGCACCGTGGCGGCCAGTGGCGGTATACGCTGTGCAATCTCCTCCAAGGGAGCGCGATCAACGCGATGGATGCGACCCGTGAAACTGTCACGTATACTGCCTTCGCCAATAAAATTGGCGCCGAGAAATATATTTTCCGGCAGGGAAAAGTGGGACTCCATCGGGATCGACAACAGAGTGCGGCCATCCAGAGCAATCAACAGCCAGTCCTTCAAGTAAGCACGGTGCGATTGCGTCTTGTAGATCCTCGCATTACCAGCAGGCATCAATGCCCCAAAAGAAATGATGATTTCGTGTCTCCGATTAAAATCGATTGAAACAGGCGCTGAAATCACTCCCTTCCCTTTCCGATGTTCATACCCCAAGCGGATCTTTCCGTCTTCCAAATACTGGACATATAAACAATCATCCCGGCCAGTAACACCGGTGGTCAGCAGGGGCTCCATCACCGTTGCCTGTCCGGTGGGAAAGCTCACCACCATCCGCAATGGCCCCGGATAATCACCCCAAAGTGCGTCGCCGCGGTGCGGCCTGAGTAACTCTCCTTTCTCTTCTGCCTGCAACCGGATCAGTTGCATGGAAATGTCGTGCCGGGCGAGTTGCGCGCGTTGCGTGGCGGAGAAGCCTTCGTACTGATACGGGCGGTATTGCAGAGGATGCGGCCGACGCATCAACACATCGTAAGGCGGGAGAGTCTGGTCAAGATTCACGTCCCAGAGGTGTTCAGCATCCACCAGTTGATAAATCGCGGGCGCGCCAATCTGCAGATGGCGCACTTCGGCCACGGCCACCCGCTTGAATTCCTGCGGAAAGTCCTGTCGCAACGGCATCGCAAAGTTGAATACCGCCATGCCGATCACTGCTATGGCGACGGTCGACCACGCTCGCCACGACCAAGTCCAGCGTCGAGCACAGCACTCAAGGCCATGAGCGGCCAGCAGGCACAGAACCGGCACCACACAACGTACCAGTCGCCCATAAACGACGAACCTGTGTGCGCCATCCGAAAAGAAAATCAAACCGGTCACGATCAACAGACACAAACCCAGCCACCATTTGATCCTCCTTTCCGCCTCTCCTCGGAGAACCCGCCATAGCGCGAAGATCACCCCACCGGCGAATAACATACAGATCGGTCCTTCGGCGGACCACAAATACGCCATGATCACGCGGTAACCCAAACCGAAGTCTCCCTGCGAGATTGTTTCAGCACTGGCCCGGAACAAGGCGATGAGATCGTGCCCCAACCAAGCGCCCACGCCAATTATAACTGCGGTGGGTACGACCAGTCCCGTGCAAGCGATCATCGCTCGCTGAATGATTTCGCGGCTGTTTTTACCGGCCAAGCTGTAAACCGTCAAGATGGCGCCGCCCATCAGCCAGTAACCGTTATAGACAAGAAAACCGATGCTGCAGAGCATGCCGACGAGGAAGGCGCGCCACGGAGACCACGGACGCAATGAGCACCAGAGTGCGCCAAGCATGAAGCATAGCGATGCATCGTAAGGAAAGAAGTGCCGCGCATAGAACAACAAGCTCGAGCAGCATGCGGCCAAAGCTGTCGCAATGAATGCCTCGCCTCCCTCCGCCCCCGCGGCAAGCGCCACCCGCCAAATCAGCCACAAGGCCACCACCGAAAACATGCCCAAGTAAGAAGCCACCATGGCTGGCGAACGGCCCATCACTGCTTCAAGCATCGCCGCCGGCAAAGCCACCAGGGTGAAGAGCATATGATCTGCAGACGAAAACAAACGATCGACCGCGACCCTCCAATTACCGTCCACCAGATCCGTGGCTACCTGCGTCGCTCTACCATAGCGGCCTTCATCCGGCCAGTAGCCCTGCCCGCCCTGCAGGGCCAGTGTCATGCGTAATCCCGCCGAAATGAGGAGAACCAGTATCAGCCAGATGCGCCAGTTCACCGTGGTGACTTTGCCAGTACCAACGCGAACGCCTGCCAAGCGACGGTGCCCGGCATCCTTGCATGCAACCCAGTAGGCGCGCCAGCGGGACAGACGGCCGCCCAAAAAACCGAGCGCCACTCCTACCCATGCCGCGGCGCTGACAACCAGTCCGCCCCAGAGACGGAAGCTGCCGAAAAATTTGAGCTCGATCGTATGGCTGCCGGCCGCCACCGGAACCATCGCCAGATGCTGCCGCGATTCCAGCACTTTCGCCGGCTCGCCATCCACCCAGGCGCGATAGCCCGGGATCCAAACACGAGGAGTCTCGAGGAAACCTGCTTCGTCAGCCGACACCCAAGCCCGGTAAAACGGAATCAAGGCATCGGTGCGTATTTGGACCCAGTCAGTCCGATAGCGGGAAACAACGACCTTGGCCCATTCACCGCCGTCGCGCGGCATGGTATTGCCCGGACGCGTCTTCACCGAGAATTGATAGCTTTCCGGCTGGCGCCCACTGTTGGTGATCATGATCACCCGCGCCGCAGGAAGGCTGGTACCAAAACCAAGCGGGCAGGCGGGTTCAGCTTCAAGATCGTACTCCCGATAATTGTGCTCACTGGTGAAAATAAGCCAACCAGCATGATCCACTTTCTCCGGGAACTCGAAGCGCAGCAAAAGAGACTCGCTGGGTTTGACCGTAATAGCCGGAGAAAGCTGCAGCCACTCAGGATCAGTTTCATACTGCCGACTGTGCAAAGACACTACATCACAGCCAGGAATCTCGCTTTGGTGCGCGATCGTCTCAGGATCAACGATCACCTCGCCCCGGGCGTTCAGGAACCTGCTCTCAAGACGGACATCCTGCCTGCCATTCCCGAAGTATTCGGGGATAGGCGTCAGCACGTAATTATAACGTCCCATCGCGTAATTGTCTGCGCCCAGCTTCGCTTCGGTGCCGCCGTAGGATGCGGTTGCCCGCCAGCCCAGCTGTACAAAACGCCTGGCCTCCCATGCCATCCAAGCCCCGCCTGCAGTCAGTATCACTAGAGCAAGCACAGTCCAGACGCTGCGCCGGCGGAACACGAAGCACGCGGTCAAGAATCCGCCCATAATCCCCAGCGCGGCCAATGGGGGTATCAGGCGGTAAGACAGAGGGATATTGGCCATCGTGCCAATATCGTTGGGGGTAAAACCCGCAAGAAAGTAGCTAACGCGCGGCACCGGCAGCAGCAAAAGCAGCAATGGGATGGCCGCGGCCCCTAACAGGATGACTGACAATTGGGACAGACCTGCCGCGCCCACAAGGCCGGCGACGAGCAGCATCCACACTCCCAATCCGGGTTGGGTATCAGTGTAAGCCTCCAGTTTCGGGGACAACGGGAGGAACAGGCTCAACGGGGCCTGGGCGTTTTTCTCAAGTCCGGACAGGAATAATTCCGACGGGATAAACCCTGCCTTCCCTGCCCAGTAGTCCGCGATGACCGCGCCAAGCAGCATGGCGAGCACGGTGACCAGAACCGCCTTTCGGCGGACAAGGCCCGGGCAGAGGGATTCACCCGCCCACGCCAATAAGCAGAAGATCACGGCAAAGGCCATTATCCACAAGGCCCAGGGCCGCAGGATCCACCAGGCCAATCCGCCCCCCGCCAGAACCAACGGCAGCAACTGCCATTCCCGCCAGATCACGCCCCGCACAAGGCCTGTCACTGCAAATGCGATTCCCAGCAAGAGCAGTCCCTCGCGCAAAACAAGCGGTCCCAGTTCCGAGGGCAGTTCACTCATGCCACTAAAATAAAATGCGCTCAGCAACGCAAACAACCCGGCACCGCGCAGGGCGGCCCACCATTGGGCCGCCGGCGGCGGGGCAAAAATCAGCCGACCCAGCTGGATAACAGCGGTAAGCAGGGTGCAAATCATCGCCAGCGGCGCATGAGCCATCCAGGTGAGCGCCAGCGCCACGGCCAGCGTCACGTAACCTCGTCCATCCGGACGAATAATTGTCCGGACATTACCGTAAAATATCCACGGCAGGATGGCGGCAGCGGTGAAACTCATCTGCAACTCATTGCCATAGATCAATGTGAGCCCCGCCGGACAGAGGACATAGATCACGGCCGCCAACGCGGCCAGCCAGCGCGACCAGCTGGAGATTGCCGCCCCAGATTGGGCCTCGCGGGCCACGAGGATTAGCGCAGCGTACATGCCGATCGCCCCCCCCAGGCCTGCCGTAATCATGCTCAAGTGATTTAGCGCCAGTGGTGCCAGCGCACGAAACGTGATCCAATCCCAGACGCCTGCCAGCCACAGACAGACTGGAGCCGAACGAAATAGATTCACCGAACCATTAAATGCATATTCCCCCTGGCCGACAAAAACGGGAAAGACGCCCGCACGGATTTGCTGCACAAAATCCGTGAACATGCCCCCGTACCAGCGCGCATCTGTGCCGCCTAATAGTCGGTCGGTGAAAAATGGCACCATCATCCATCCCGCCGCTAGGGCAACCAGCATGACACGCAAGGTCTCGGCATGCCGGTCGAGCCCGGCTCGTTCGCATCGCCCGGTCCACAAGCGCCAGCCACGTACCAAGGCCATGATCAGTGATGCCGCGTAGGTAATTTGCGCAAACGTCACCGCATGCAGGAATCTACCGTTAATCAATTCCAGCAAGATGACTGGCCCACCCCATTCCAAGGCCGCCAGCCACCATCTCGATGCCTCAAACTGCCGGCGAATTACCTGCGATAAGGTGAGGCCCGCCACCCAGCAGGTTGTCATCATGGCCAATTCCCCCGCGCCCAGCTTGAAGTTCGCGAGCGCGTTCATCGCGCTGAGTATCCCCGCCGCCAGCAGCGACTCCATCAGCACGTCGCCCACACACCTCGCCAAAGATGCCCACCATGAACCTTTCACAACCATCAGTCTTTTCTCCCCTCTTCACTCATGGTGCTGCATCCCGCCGTCAGGGATATGCCCGGATACGAGGTCATAAAACCAAGCACAGGAGGCAGGAAACCCGACGATTGATGTCTTCGCTTCGTAGGCCGACAACGGGAAGGCGGAGGCCACGACGAGAAGGGCTGGTATTGTCTGATCACGATAAACGACAAGCAAATACCCGAATAGATGATGATCGATTACGAAGGGGGAAAGTTGCCGTGGAGAAACGGCACGGACAATACTTTTCATGGAGCCCCAAGCATGCAATTGCGGATTCCGGCGCATGGCAGGCAAGGGAATCATAGCGAAGTCATCAGCGGGTGCCCACCCATCGTGCAGGCCGATTCCCTGATTCTGCGTTGGATCGTAGGGATCAGCCAGTTTGGTCATAGCCTTCGGCGCCACCTCGTCCAGGTAGAGATGCCCTTGAATGAATCCATGGGTGAGGGCGTTATAGTAGTCGGTTTGTACGCGGCCGAACTTGATCACGAACGGTCCCCTGCTCACCGTCCAAAAAAGAAACATATAATGCCGGCCAACAAGGTCGTCAGCGTGATCCGCTGCCACCACGGCATCGGCGAAGTAGGCATATCGTCAGACATATCGCGCTGGGTTCCATCGTCGCCGCGCAGGACCGACTCTGTGCTGGCGATCATTCCAGGGTGGATGGAAGCAAACCCAGCACATCAACCGCGTGGTTGGCAAGTGTACTCTGGGTTCATGCTGGCATGCCGGCATACACCAGGCGCGGTGGGCAAGAGAAGCTACGCGTGCCGTGACCGCCAGGATCATCGTGGCAGAGGTCAACGCAAGGCAGACCTGGCCGGCCCGCCGGTGAATCAGCAACCAAATCCCCGCGCCGGCAAGAAATCCCGCATAGACAAAGACAATGCCCGCTGCACGCGCCGGAAGATCCATTCCGGTCAGCAGCTGGAATGGCAGCATCAAGGTCACCACCGGCGCCGCTCCGAAATACAGGTAATATCTTCCGTGGTAGTGCTGGCATCGTGCAGTCCCACGCCCGGAGGTCGCTTCTGCGGATCATACGGATCATCCAGTTTCAACAGTTCCTCAGGCACTCTTATGTTCATGTAAAGGTGCCCGTTGATGAATCCGTGCAAAAGCCGGTTGTAATAATCCCTCTGTTTCTCGCCCCAACCCCACAATTCATTATTTGATGACACCGTCCAGACGTAAAACAAGGCCACCAGGCAAAAAACAATCCCCAGCAGCAAACGCTCGATGGCACATCTCGCGGCTGATCGGGAAATCATATGACAAATTAACCACGCTACGGCCCGGCCTCGATTCGCGATGGAAGCCGCTGACTTCTTATAATTGTCCCTGAAAACACCGGGTATGCGCTCGATGCCATGATCGCGTTTTTACCAATCGTGATCGTGTCGGGATCGCACGCATGGTAACCCGTCGGCTGGTTGTATACCGTCCGGCCGTTCAGGCGGATCACCAACCGCTCGCGATTAACTGGTCCCGTCCACTCGGCGGCGGAGCCATCAGGATACAGGGCACCAAAATCGATCTCCACCGCCTGGGTGTCGCGAGCATCAATTTCGATGGACTCACTCACTGTCGCGCCGCTTCCCCAATAGTCATGGCCAAAGCGAATTCTGTTTTCGGCTTCGTACATGAGATAGATCAAGTCCCCACTGCCCGATTCACCAGTACTGACCAACGGCTCGCTTCGTTGCCCCACCAAGGCGAATGCCGGCAGGGTCAATTCCAGGCGAATGGGCCCGTAGTGCGCCGGGAGCGGCCGGGGCAACGCTTCGGGCATTCTTCTCCATGACAAAATCCTGCCGGAAAAGGGTCGCTTGTATGCCGGCCGGCCCTCGGAGGAGCCGATCGACGGCGTCCGGGACGTTGCGTCATAGTACTCGGCATTCCGTGCCAACACGAGTTGTCCATCCATTGTGACTCGCAATGCGCGTTGACTGAGCCGGGCCTGCGCTGCCGGCATGTGGTCGAAATAAGGATGCGCGACTGGAGGATAAAGCGACCCCATGTCAATCCGGAGCGTGTATACCTCGCCCGGTTTGATCGACACCGGATCGCCAATCAAAACGCCCCGACTGGTATGTTCAAAACCGAAACGGACCGATTGCTTGTCCAAATAATGCACGAACAGATAGTCAGACAGAAATGTTCTGCCCGTTACCACCAACGGTTCGACTTGGCCCGTCGCACCGCTCGGGAATATTACCTTCATTTCCACCGGCCCGTAGTGGACACCCGCCAATCGGTCATAGGCGTAGGAGATATGATTGAGACCATGGGCCATCCGGCGATAAACCTCGGGATGCATCTCCCGGAAAAGATTATTATGCCGGAGGCTGGCGAGCACATTGAATCCGATAGAAAATAGTAGCATCCCGGCGATCACCCAATTGCCGACGTGGCGGAGGGCGCCTTTCCACCACGGGCGCGTGCTGATCACCATGAGTCCCGTGCCCGCCATCACGATCAGCGCCGGAAGAAAATCCACCATGTAACGATTGGTGATACCACCAAACGACATCACCGTCAGCATCGTGCCTCCTGTGGCCAGGTAGGTGGTCAGGCAGAAAACCTTCAATCGGTTTTCTCCCGCGAGCTGCCACGGTTTCGCCAAGCCCAGCAGACCAAATCCCAACAAGACGAATGGAATGTTGGGCAGAATCCCGTAGGGATCCTCAATCCCCAGTTGGCCGGGAGGGGCTGCCGGTGGATTGATCATCGTCACAAATGGAAAGTAGGGGCTCCAACCCGCTGGCGCGAGAAGGTACAGTCGAACCCCGTACCAGATAACACGCCAGTTAAGGAGCGCCCGGGTAGCCGCATCCGCGGATAACTGGTAAATCCAGCCGAACTCCAGCGGATTTCCGAATCTGAGTTGGTTGTATCCCGCTAGCCCGACACCGACCACCGCCGCTGGCAGGACAACGGCCACGAGCGCCCGCCGCCAAGCCAGGTCGCGCCAGCACCTGACCAGCCCGCCTGACTCGCCCGCCCAAGTCCAGAGCGGGAAAAGCCACGCTATGCACCCAAACAAATAGACCGGCCTGGCCCCGACGGCGATGCCGAGTGCCAGACTCGATCCTGCAAGCCAAATTGTCCGCCGCTGGGTGTGCATCGCCACAAAAAGTGCAGAGAGCGCCACCATGAAGCAGGCATACGCGCATGTGATCGGGACTTCCCACACGGACGGCCGGCGTAGCAGGGCAGGCACCATATTGGCCAACCCCACGGCCAAGGTACAACCGGCCATAGCCAGCGACGGGAGCCGCGGGAAATAACGCGCCCGGATCGCCGCCAAGAGTCCAAAGGACGCCAAAAGGCCGACCCACGCAAAAATCAGCGACGCACAACTCTCATCAACATACATTCCGGTGAGCAACCGAAATGGTAAAAACAAAACGAGGATGGGAGTGACTCCAAAGTACAGATAATACCGGCCGTGAAAGTAGCTGACATCGTGCATGCCGTGCGCGCCACGCTTCATCGGATCCCACGGGTTCTTCAAAGTCGCCAGCATTGGGTCAGCCTCCCGATCAAGGGAAAGCCGGCCCTGCTGGAAGCCGCGGGTCAGCAGATTGTAGTAGCCTTCGCCGTCCCTGGTTAAGAATGGATCTCCTGACGGCTCAGGTCTGACAGTCCACACATAGAACCAGCCCGTCGCTAGCAAGATGCCAACGAGCACCAACCACGCGCCGGTGCGCCGCGGCGTCCATCGGCCTAGCCATGTTGAGGCCGGACGCATTTCTGCCCCAGATGTCATAGTCATCTTTTATCTGCTGTCCCGCGATTCAACGATCCAACATCTGGCCATATTATATCGAGCAAAAGCGATGTGCGCCGCCTGACAAGTCGCAAATCCGTTGAATATCGCTCACGGGTGCATACGTCACTCCTCGATCGTCGGCGATAAAAATGGCCGCGCCTCACCCTTTGGGGGCGCCGCGCCCGTGCCGGAAAACGCGATAGTTCAGCAGCAGAAACACCACGAGGGTGGACGGAGGCAGCGCCGCGACGGCGGACCAGATGACGCTCAGGCCGATCACGCTGAGGCATAGTTGGAAGAGGGAGAGATTGATCAGGTAGCTCAGCCCCGCCGTCATGAGGTACTCGCCCAGCTGCTGCGCCGTGTCGCGGCGCTCGCTGGGCAGCGCCCAAAAACGGTTCAATGAGTAGTGCGTTGCAGTCGAAAGCACGAAGGATAGGGTGAAGGCCGGATTCGGACTCAATCCCCGCTTGAAAAGGGCCAGACTCGACAACTGCACGACGGCCGCTGTCCCACCGACCACCAGGAAGCGCGAAAACCTCACTTGCGTTTCGCGACTGGGAAGTATCGGTTTGAACATCGCCCAATCCGAATGAGCAAAGCCCCGCCACCGCAACTTCAATTCGCCCAGATCGGCTGCGGTCTCATCGGCCGCAAGCGCGCGGCCGCCTTGAAGAACGCCCGCCTGCTTTACGCCTGCGACCTCGACGCGGCCCGTGCCGCCAGTCTCGCCACGACCACGCCCGGCTGCCAGGCGGTCACCGATTACACCACCATCCTCCGTGACGCCGCGATTGACGCCGTCGTTGTCTCCACGCTGAACGCCTCGCTCGCGCCCATCAGCCTCGCGGCCGTCCGCGCCGGCAAACATGTGCTCGTGGAGAAGCCCGGCGCGCTGAACGCGGCGCAACTGCGGGAAGTCCAGGACGCTGCCGCCAAAACCGAGGCCAAGGTCCGCCTCGGCTACAACCACCGTTTCCACCCGGCGCTCCGGCAGGCGCGCGAGTTGATCGATGC
>CAIVSK010000195.1 GCA_903908495.1 Akkermansiaceae bacterium | reverse complement strand
GCAGGCAAGACGGTGGTGAATACCAGCGGCGATTGGTCGGCGGATGTGATACCCAAAGTGGTTTTTGGCGGCCCGCAATTGATCCAATCCGGGGTGGATCATTTGCTCGGACTCGGACTTCCGCACGCCGCTTACATCGGTTGGCAGACATCATGCTACGGCCCCTTGTTGAGAGCCCAAAGCACATTGAACGAGCGTAGCCGGCTACAAGGCGTCGCTTTCCATTCCCATGAAACCGGCGGGTTTCCCGGTGCGGGCGACCGCATGGCAAGGATTCCGACCAAGGTGACTGCTGTCCTGACAAAGTTTCTGATCTCTCTACCGAAGCCGGCGGCGGTCTGGTGTGAGGATGACCTGCTGGCGCGCCTGGTTTGCGACTTGTCGGCGCAGGCGGGAATCACGGTGCCGGGTGATCTGGCGGTGCTCGGTCTGGGCGACCGGATCGAAGCGCGCATGCGGCGGCCCACGCTTTCCACCATCCCACTTCCCCTGCAATTGGTCGGGCGCGAGGCGCTGCGGCTTGTTTTCGATAGGTTATGCGGAAAGCCGCTGGAGTCCCGCACGATCCGGATTCCAGCGCCGCCGGTGCTGGTGCGCGAATCGACACTGCTGGAAATCACCGTGGAAACGCCGCTGCGACTGGCCTATGAATGGATCGGAAGACGAGCCTGCGAAGGTATCACGGTGAACGAGTTGCTGGAGACCGTTCCCATGTCTCCGTGGACGTTCTCAAAGCGATTCGCGGAAGTCTATGGCCGAACCCCCGGCGAGGAGATCCGCCGAGTCAGACTGGAACGCTCACAACATTTTCTGCGCACGTCCCAACTCAGCGTGGAGCGCATCGCCCAACTGTGCGGCTACGACCAGCAAGCGAAGTTCAGTAATTTCTTCAAGCGGGAAACCGGCCTGACGCCAAGCGAATACCGCCGGGGCGGCGGTTAGGAAGGGAGATCTCCCAATCGCCCTGGACCATGAGGAGCCAATGGGAAGCGCCACGCCCCACGCCATTGGCCCATCATGGGCCACGGCGGCTTGGAAGCCACCGCTCCTTGAAATGTCGGATCCGCGGCTCAAGCCGCCTTGCGGCGGAACATCAGCGCGGCGAGCGAGAGGTTGACGACGCCGATGACCACCAGCGGCAGCACCAGCGTGAGCACCCTGGCGAACGAGGCGTCCTTGAGAAACACCCCTTTGACGACTTCGACGAAATGGCGCACCGGATTGATCCACGTCAGGTGCTGCAACCACAGCGGCATGTTTTCCACCGGCGCGGTGTAGCCGGACAGCAGGATCGCTGGCACCATGAAGACAAAGGCCCCGAGAAATGCCTGCTGCTGGGTCTTGCTGACCGACGAGATGAACAATCCCACCCCCACCAGCGCCAGCGTGTAGAAAAACATCGCCCCATACAGCAGGCCCAGGCTGCCGCGAAACGGCACATGATAGATGAACACCGCCGCGATGAGAATGAGCGTCGCTTGGAAAAACCCGACCGCAATGGCCGGCACCGCCTTGCCGATCATGATCATCTCGGGCGATAGCGGCGAGACCAGCAATTGCTCGAAGGTGCCTTGCTCGCGCTCCCGGGACACCGACAACGCGGTGACAATGAGCGAACCAATCGTGGTGATGATGGCCACCAGACTCGGCAGGATGAAGTTGGTGTATTCCAAGTTAGGGACAAACCAGTTGCGCGCTACTATCTCGGACGGTAACACCCGCCCCACCGCTGTCGCGCGATCCTTCAGATATGCGTCTAAGACATTCTGCAGGTAGTTAAAGGCGATTTGCGAGCTGTTAGATCGACGGCCGTCGAGGATCACCTGCACCGGCGAGGTTTCACCGGTGGCGAGCTTGCGGGAAAAATCCCCCGGAATGTGCACCGCCAACAGCGCCTCCCGCGTGCCGATGGCCGTGTCCAATTGCTCCGCGCTCCACACCGGGACGATGCGGGTGAACGCGCCGGACGCCGCGAAGCGCTGCATCATTTCCACCGAGGCGCGGCCACGGTCTTCGTTGAACACCGCCAACGACGCGTTCTTCACCTCCAGCGTCGCCGCAAACGGAAACAGCGCCGTCTGGATGATCACCGGCATGATCAACAACATCCGCCCGCTCTTGGTGCTGAGCAGCGACTGGAATTCCTTGCGCACCAGCGCATGAATGCGGCTGAAAAAATTCATTCCATCCTCCGTTTGGTGAGTTTTGCCGTCAGGCCGATGAACACCACGGTGGTGCAGCATAACATGACAATATCCGGCAGCAGCAACTTCCACAGGGTGCCAGCTTGGAAGATGGTTTGCATCGACGAGACGAAATAGCGCGCCGGAATGATATGGGTCACCCCGCGCAAAAACACCGGCATGCTGGAAATCTCATAGATGAATCCCGACAGCATCACCGCCGGCAGGAACGCCGCATTCAAGGCCGCCTGCGCCGCGTTGAATTGGTTGCGCAGACCCGTGGAAATCGCCAGCCCGATGCCTAACACGCTTAGCAGAAACAACGAACCGACCACCCACAGCGCCAGCAGCGTGCCGCGGAACGGCACACCCAGAATCCAGTGCGCCACCCCCACGCACAGCAGCAGCGAGATCATGCCCAGCGCGTAGTAGGGCAGGATCTTGCTGAGCAGCAATTCCGTGCGGGTCACCGGTGAGGCCAGCAGCGCCTCCATCGTGCCGCGCTCCCATTCCCGCGCCACCACCAGCGAGGTGAGCAACGCGCCGATGACCGTCATGATCACCGTGATGGACCCCGGAATAATGAAATTGCGACTCTCCGCCGACGAGTTGAACCACACCCGCTGCTCCAGCGCGATCTCGCGTGCCAATTTCTCGCCGCGATCCTCGGCGCGCTCCAACTGCCACGTCTGCCACACGCCGCTGACCGTGGCGCGCACAAACTGGGCGATGTTCGGTTCGGAACCATCAGCCACTACCTGCACCGGCGCGGTTTCACCCGCCTGCTTGAGTTTGCGGGAAAAATCCTCCGGGATAATGACGAATCCGCGGATCTGCGAGTCGACCAGCGCGCGTTCCAGCGCCGGGCGCGACCCGTAGCCATGCACCTCAAGCCATGGCGACCCCTTGAGCGCCGCCGCAAATCCCGTGGCTTCCGCACCGCCATCCTCCAGCCACAGCCCGATGCGCAAGCGCGAAAAATCCAGGTTGATGCCATAGCCGAAAATAAACAACATCAGCAAGGGCATGAAAAACGCGATTAAAATGCTGCTCGGATCACGGAAAATCTGCAGCGTCTCCTTCCAACAAAGCGCCCGCAACCGGCGCCACGACAGCCAGTGCATGCGTTCTCCGGCTTTCGGGGTCCCCGTGGCTAACATTTTCTCGGTGGTCTCAAGGTTGCGTGTGAGCTTGGCACAGCCCGCCTCTTGCGAGCGCTGGACCGGACCTGACGTCACATCACTGGCCGCCAATTGCAAGGATTTTGTGAGGCGGCGAGTCTGAAAACGGCAATGGATGCGCGGATGATGACCCTGCTGGCTGAAGCCAACGCTCCATTCACCACCCTTGCTCCGACCACGCGTCCATCCCGCCGCTGACGTTTTTGACGCGGGTGAACCCGTTGTCTAGCAAAAACATCACGGCCTTGGCCGAGCGGCCGCCCGCTTTGCAGTGAATGAGAATCTCGCGATCACGGGGCAGACTGGCCAAGTGCCCGGGAACGGTGGCCAGCGGCATGAGCCGGGCCTGCGGGATGTTGGCGAGAGCGTGTTCGTTAGGCTCGCGCACGTCAATGAGCAAGCCGTTGAAATTATCCGCTAGAAGCGCGTGGAGTTCGGTGACGGTGATGGATTCCATGGTGTTAGTTGGGTGAGAGCAATGATCGGGCGCGGTGGTTTCCGCGTTGGCCACGTAGTGGATTTCCGGCCGCTCGCCGCACAGCCTGCAGCGGCAATCGCGCCGCAGTGTGAGCTTGCGGAACTCGCTGCTCAGCGCGTCATAGACGGTGAGTTGGCCGTACGGAATGTTGCCGATGCCGAGAATCAATTTGATAACCTCCATCGCCTGCAACGAGCCGATGATGCCAGGCAATACGCCCAGCACGCCGGCTTCCGCACACGACGGCACCGCGCCCGCCGCTGGCATGTTAGGCAACAGGCAGCGATAACATGGCCCGCCCAGATGTGGGGCAAACACCGCCACCTGCCCCTCAAAGCGGTGGATTGCGCCGTAGACCAACGGTTTTTTCAGGAAAAACGCCGCATCGTTGGTGAGATACCGCGTCGGAAAATTGTCCGAGCCGTCCAGCACGATGTCATAGCCCCCCGCCAGCTCCAGCGCGTTGTCCGCAGTCAGGCGCACCGGATGGCATTCCACCGTGACGTGCGGATTGACTTCGCGCAAGCGGGCGGCGGCGCTGTCGAGCTTCGATTGGCCAATCCACGACTCGCCGTGGAGGATTTGGCGCTGCAAATTCGAGACCTCCACCGCATCGGGATCGACCAAGCCGAGGCGGCCGACCCCGGCTGCGGCCAGATAGAGTGCGGCCGGCGAGCCCAGCCCGCCGCAGCCGACGAGCAACACGGATGCGTGTTTCAGGCGCAGTTGTCCCTCCACTCCCACCCCTGGAATGAGCAGGTGGCGCGAGTAGCGGAGCAATTCCGCAGATGACAATCCCTGGGGCATGGCGACGCGAGGATGCACTCGATCCCCTGCCCATCCAAGGGCTAAAAGACATTGGCAGCCGAAATCGGCGTGCTATCATCACGCCATGGCCGAGGTGCTTTCCACGTTCATCCTTCACACCGGCGACACCGCGCCGGATTTTTCCTTGCGCGATGCCGACGGCAACATCGTCCGGCGCGACGAAGCGGCGGGTCCGCGGGGCTTGCTGGTGGTGTTCGCCTGCAATCATTGCCCCTACGTGGTGCACGTGGCTGATGCCCTTGGAACCTTGTGCCGGGACCTCAAAACCATGGACGTGGGCACTGTGGCCATCAACTCCAACGACATCGCACTCTATCCACAGGACGCAGCGCAACCGATGAAGTCCTTCGCCGCTGAGCATGGCTGGACCTTCCCCTATTTGTTGGATGAAACCCAGGAGGTGGCCAAGGCGTATGGCGCCGCCTGCACCCCGGACTTCTTCCTGTTTGATGGTGCGATGCGCTTGTTCTACGCCGGCCAGTTCGATGAATCGCGCCCGCACAGTGGCAAGTCCGCTCAGGGTGGCGACCTGCGCGAGGCGCTGCGCCGCATGCTCAGCGGCGAGCCTCCTCCCGCCGCCCCCCGCCCGGCCAGCGGTTGCAACATCAAATGGAAGCCAGGTAACCAACCGCCGTGGTGGAATGCAGGCAGGCCACGGTGAATGCGGGATCGCCCGGATCTCTAACCCGCCGGGGGTAACCCTAAATGGGAAAATGGGAACGGTAGGGTTGGCGTTTTTTACCGCGGATTTCACGGATTGAAGAGGATAGCACGGATAATATGGTTCTGATCTATCAGTCCGCCGCCCCGTGCGGCTTGATCCATCAGAGCGGGCGGCTATCAGACACGCCGGCTGAAGCCAGCGCTCCGTGAGCGGCACGGGTGGCGGTGGCAAAGCAGCCTTGCAGGAGATACCCGCCGGTGGGCGCTTCCCAATCAATCATCTCCCCGGCCACAAACACACCGGGCAGTTGCCTCAACATAAGGTTGGAGTCCAACTCACTCCAACAAATCCCACCCGCCGATGAAATGGCCTCCGCAACCGGCCGCGGGCCACTGAGCACAATCACGCAATGTTTCGCCTCACGGGCCAGCGCGTCAACATCGGCCCATGACTGGCGCGCCAAAATCGCGTGGGCGGCAGCGCTGAGCTTCCAGCGGACCCGCGCTTCATTTAGAAAATCCCGCCGCACCGATTGCATCTTGGCCACCAATTGCGCGTGACTGTGGGCGGGCTTGAAGTCGATCGCAATGGCCGGCTGCGGCATCCCGCGCAGGGCGCTGCCAAGATGATAGATCGCGCCGCCTTCCAACCCGTAGCGGGTGACAAGAAGTTCGCCGACGGCGAGAGCGTCCCCGGCGCGGACGTGCACGTTCTTGAGCGGCTGACCCTCGGCCGCATCTAACATGCCTGCGGGCCACGCGCATTCCCAACCACAATTGGCCGCCACCAATGGCCGCACGGCGATGCCGAGGCCCTCCAAGATCCGGGTCCAGCTGCCATCCGAGCCGGTGTGCGGCCACGACGCGCCACCCAGCGCCAAAACCACCGCGTCGGCGGCAACGATTAGATTGCTAGAAAAACCAAGTTGGCAGGGCGGCCCCGGGGTGAGCGACGTCCAGCGGTGGTTCATCTCGAAGCCGACGCCCAGCGCCCGCAAGCGCTCAACCCAGCGGCGCAGCAACGGCGCGGCCTTGAGTGCGGTTGGATAGACCCGGCCGCTGCTGGCCTGGAACGTCTCGATGCCCAGCTCCGCCGCCCATTGCCGCAACTCGACAGGACCGAATTCGCTCAGAACCTCATCCCAGAATCCAACGGGTTGGTCGGGGCCGGTGTAGCGGCTGGCAAACTGCCCCGGACTATCGCTATGAGTTAGATTGAGACCACCCTTGCCGGCGATGAGGAATTTCCGGCCCACCGATAGCTTTGCATCGAACACCGTGACTCGCGCCCCCGCCGATGCCGCCACCTCCGCCGCCCGCAATCCAGCCGGCCCGCCACCAATGACGGCGATGTGGTGCTGTGTACTATGACGGTTCATGGGCGGGAAGATTTTGGCAGGAATCCTTTCTCAAACAATTTTAAGCCTGGCGAGGTCCTGGGTGTCGATGAGGCCGACGGGAGTGCCCTCGGCATCGAGCACGATGATGTCGTCGATGCGGTTCTTGCCGATGGACTTGATCGCCTCCACCGCCAGCGCATCGGCATTTACGGTCACCGGATTGCGGGTCATCAACTCGGCCACCGGCTTCCCGCCCAACTGCGGGTCTTTCTGGAACGAACGCGCGAAGTCGCCGTGGGTGAAGATGCCGGCGAGCTTGCCCGAGTCCGTTAGAATCAGGCAGGCACCGGCACGGGCCCGGCTCATCGCGTGGAGGGCGTCGAGCACGGTGGCCGCTTCCAGCACGGTGGGCAGCGCGGCGTCGGCCCGCATGATGTCAGACACGCGGGTCAGCAAAGCGCGCCCTAACGAGCCGCCGGGGTGGTAGCGGGCGAAATCCTCCTCGGTGAAGCCGCGGTCTTCCAGCAACACCATCGCCAGCGCGTCGCCCATCACCAGCATGGCCGTCGACGAGGTGGTCGGTGCCAGGTTGAGCGGGCAGGCCTCGCGCTCCACCGAGGTGTCCAGCGTCACATCGCTGAGCCGCGCCAGCGTCGAGTCGACCTTGCCGGTCAGCGCGATGACACTCACCTCGAAGCGCTTGATGAAGGGCATTAGATCTAGCAACTCACGGGTTTCGCCGGAGTAGGACATGGCGATGACCACATCGCCGTCGGAGAGCAGGCCTAGGTCGCCGTGCAAGGCGTCCTGGGAATTGAGCAGCACCGCGGTGGCACCGGTGGAATTGAGGGTGGCGGCAATTTTGTGGCCGATGTTGCCGGACTTGCCGATGCCCACCACCACGATTTTCCCGCGCTGGTCGAGGGTGCGATGTAAGATTCCAATCGCCTCGACGAAGCACGCGTCGAGCCGCTCCGCCATGCGCTGCAGGCCGGCGGTTTCCATTTCAATGACGTTACGGGCGCGTGCCAAGTGGTCCATGCCAGTCATCACAGAGTGGGAACCGCCTCATGGCAAGCGCGAAGGGGAGCCTTGGCCGTCACGAAGGATCCTGAACTCCGAGGATTGAGTCGTGAGTTCGGGGATAGAAACCACGGATTACTCTCATAATTCCTTCCATTCATGACGCATCCATGACAATGAACGGAGGGAAATCTGCTGTGCTTGCCTTCACCGAAGCCATCGCCATGAAAACCAATCCGTTTGTCCACTGGAAAGCGTCCATCCGTTTGGCCGCAGCCGCCCTGTTGGTGTCCGCCCTGCCCGCTCGCGCCGAGGAGCCGTCGCTACAGGATCTGCTGCGCGACGGCCTCTACGCCGAGGAAGTCACCCGCGACGCTGAAGCCGCCGCCCGCCAATACCAGCAAGTCCTCACCCGCCATGCCGAACAAAACGCCATCGCCGCCACCGCCATTTTCCGCCTCGCCGAGGTCCGCCGCAAACAGGACCGCAAGGACGAGGCGATCAAGCTCTATCAGCAGCTTCTAACCGAGTTTCCGCAGATCGAGCCGCAAGCGAAACTCGCCCGCGAAAACCTGGCAGCCATGGGCGGCAAGCAGCCGGAGGCCGCTGCGGGCCCGCCCGAGAATGACGAGACCAAGGCATTGACGCGATTGCAGAAGCTGGCCCGGACCAGTCCGGATTTGGCGCTCAAGCCGGATGAATTGGACCTTGCCGTCACCAAAAACTGGCCCGCAGTGGTGAAATTTCTGCTAGGCTCGGGGATGCAAGCGGACTGGCCGAAGATCTTGGTTGACGCCGCCCGCAAGGGGCAACTGGAAGTGGTGGAGTTCCTGCTGGAATCCGCCAAAGACAAGGTGGCCGACGGCCGGGCAAAAGCGTTGGCGGTGGCAGCGGCGGGCGGGCACGCCAAGGTGGTCAGCACCCTGCTGGCAACGGGTGCCGATCCGAATTGGCAACCCGACACGCCCGCGGCCTATGAAGGTATCCCGGATCACGAGTTGGACGGCACCGCCCTCATCACGGCCATCACACGCAATTATCAGGCCGTCGTCGATCTGTTGCTCAAGGCCAATGCCAACGTCAAGCTGGCATCCACCCTCACGGGCAATACGCCGCTGCATATTGCCTCCCGGTCTGCGCGCCCCCATGCCTCCGCCCTCGTCGAACGCCTGATCAAGCTCGGTGCCGACGTCAATGCCACGCTCCAGTTGCCGCCGAAAGAAGGGCGCGACCTTGACGTGACGCCGTTGGAATGCGCTCTCGCAAACAACGCCCTCGAATCCGCCAAACTGCTGATCGGCCATGGAGCCAACGTGAAGCAAGCCGCCTTGTTGGAGCACATGATCTATTATTATGCCGATCAGTACGGGGATGATCCAGCGCTCCTCTTTCTGTTGGAAGCCGGAGCCGATCCGAACCAGCGGGAGAATGACGGCAAGACCCCGCTCAGCCGCGTCATCGCCACCGGTAACACCGACCTGCTCAAACTGTTTCTCGAACACGGCGCGGATCCCAACCTCGCATCCGGCACCCTCAAAATCTTCCGCGGAGCGGGCCACGGCGATCCGTTTGCGGAGACCACCGGCAAGTATGAGGAGTACCCCTGCCCACCGTTGGAGGCTGCCAGCAGCACCGAGACCAAGGCAAATTTCGAGATGATCCGCCTGCTGCTCAAGGCCGGTGCCAAGCCCGGACCCGGCCTCGGATATCTCATCGATACGGTCGCCAAACAGGATAAGACCGGCGAGACAGTTAGAGAATTGCTGGCCTTCCGCCCGAAAACCCTCAATTTGAGCGAACTCCCCAACATGAGTGACTGGAAGCCCGCCGCGCGTGATATCTTCCTCAGTGAAGTGGTGTTGCCGGCATTGGCCGGAGGGCCGGGAGTCCGGCTCTTCGTCGCGAGCACCGGCAAATGGCAGGATCTAATTGAATCGGAAGCGGGCAAGCCACTGCCCGCCACTGCCGAGTTGTTATTGAGTCACTTCAAGGACTTGCTCCCGGGCGGACAGTCGAGGCTGGAGCAGATTAATGACCCGAACGGCGGCCGCAGCTACAGCTATCGCGACGGGATCACCTGGCCGGCTCTCACCCGCGTGCGGCACGACACGGACGGCAAGTGGTTGCGCGAGAAATTTGATCTAACCGGCGACGGGCCGCTGCCCGCGCTGCATGCGGGCGACGTCCTGGAGCTGGGCAGTGATGGCGAGGTCGTTAGAGAAAGCACCGGGCGCACGGCGATGGAAGCCAAGCTCAGCTGGCACCTGCGCAAGCGCATCGCGTTTCCCGTCACCATCGAGATCGACGGCAAGTCCAGCGAGCTCGTGCTGCGCGGCGATCTGCTGGTGTTTGATCCGGCCAAGAGCGAGGTGCCGCTGGTTGCCGCCGGACAGCTCGCCAGATGGTTCGCGGGCGATGTTGACAGTCATTTCGATGACAACACGCAATCCCTGAGTGTGAGACGCAAGGGCTGGAATGATCTCAGGATGCAGTTCAATTCCGCTATGGCCGAAGGCTTTCAGTTGCAGTCCGGCGACGAGTTGGTGCTGCCAAGTGCCAAGGATTGGCTCGACCGCAAGCTCAATGGCGGGCATTGGGCCAAACTCGTGATTCCCGGCCTGCCGTTCACCCGCACCTACGGCGATGAATGGATCCCCTCGCCCGAGGCTGCCCAGACGAATCACGACGCCTTGCTGCTGCCCACATTGCTGCAAGCCATCGCCGACGTTTATGCCGCCTGGCCGGGCGATATCCCCGACGGCTTGTCCGGGGATGATGCGGACTTGTTTGTTCGATTTGCCGCAGGTCCGGTTCCGGTCGTCCCTTCCCACCCGGATTTCTCAAAAATTCGCATCCGCCGGCTTGGCCAGGATGGCAAGGAAAACGTGCTGGCGATTGATCTAACTGATGCTATCAGCCGCTGCACGGATGCCACGCCTCCCGCCGAGGCTGCCAAGGCCGACGTGATGCTGCAGGAGGGCGATATCGTCGAATTGCCGCTCCATCAAGACCGGCTGGGCCAGCCGTGGACCGGCTGGAGTCCGGCGGAGGCCCGCTTCTTCCATCAAGCATTGGCGGGCAACCTGCTGATCACCCGCAGCAGCGGCAAGATCGAGCAGATGGCGATCAACTATCAGCCTCCCGCATGGCGCGCCACTCCCCATGGCTTGCTGCCGCTGTCTTCCGCCCAGGGGTTCTCTAACCTGCGGGTGGGTCGGATGGTGGCGGGCGCCAATTCCATCAAGCGGGCCGACAACGATTTTGCCTGGCGTTCCGGCGACGATCCGTTCGTCCGCGACGGCGATCAAGTCGCCGCCCGCGACACCCCGCGGCAGGTCGCCGTGCCAGGCGTTCCGCCGCCGAGCGTACCCATACCCCCCATGCCAAGGGTCGTTCCGCCACCGAGCACGCCCAGCAACAGCGGCAGGGGCGTTCCGTCACGAATCACGCCGAGCAACCCGACCCGCGGCGGCCGCTAATTCCATGTGCCCCTCAACCGCGCACCCTGCGGCGCAACCCAACGCCGCAGAATTCCCGGATTGCATTCGCCGGTTGGCCACGCTTGATTTGGCGTGTGAATGGCTTGTCCGAGCACCTGTTTTGGGACGTGAAGCGGAAGCCGAACCGGACCCCGAATCGTTGACAAACCTGTCTTGGCCGTCGGTCAAAGCCACAATCAGTGCGGCGGTCGCTTCCCTCACCTGAAGAGTTTCATGATCTAATCAATCGCATCTCACCCTCGAGGGGAAAGTGGGTCGGCCGAGGCCGTCCGCCCCTACCGGCTTCTGATCCTCCGCCCCTCCTGACGTCCGCCCTCTTGTCTTCTGTCTCCAAGTCTTCAGTCTAATCCCATGCCCCGCGCAAAAAACTCCCCCCTCCGTTGGCTTTCCCTCGCCGTGCTGGTGCCGGTGATGGGACTGGCGGCGCTGGCGGCTATCGGCACGCGGGCGCAGATCCGCGCCGCCTGGAGCGAGGCCCGCGATGAGGCCAAACGCATCGCCACCGATCGCGTCATGCTGTGGGATCGGCTGTTGGATGAGCGCATCCAGCATGCCGCTATCTATCCGGTCCTGCCGCTGCCGGGCAGCGCCGCCGCCGCCGATCAAATACTGGACGGCAAGGATGTGGCGGCCTTGGCCAAACTCCGCGAAGACCCCACAGCAGGCATTTCCCCGGCCGGGCTGCCTCGCCGAGTGCTGGCGGCTTTGCGATTGCTAGAAATGGATCCGGCCGCCCAACCCGCGGCGGATGTCGCCACCCTGGTCATGCGCGAGTGCCCGTCGATCCTCACTCTAACCGCCCTCACCAAGCTCGCATCGCCCGAACAGTCCAGCTGGCTCGCACAATGGCGGCTGGCCGAGCAGGCCCGCGTGATTTTCCGCCACCAACCGGGCGCCGCCTGGGAGCAAAGCGGCGGGCACGTCTGGTGGACGGCACCCGCGCAAGGCGGGCTGCAATTTATCGCGCCCGAGGGGTTTGAGGAAATCCACCAGCTCACCCGGCGCAACTTGCCAGCATGGGCGGAGTTGCGCCTCGCCAGCGGCCAGCAGCTGCTTGCCGGCCCCGCCGTTGGTGAGTTGTTAGCATCAACCCCGCTAACCCTCCATGACGGCCTGCGCCTCGAAGTGATTGCCACCCGGCCAGAGCTGCTGGAAGCCGGGGCGCGCCAGCAAGCCCGCTGGACCTTGGGCTTGCTCGCTTTTGCCATCGGCTTGTCCGCAGGCGGACTGGGGTTGATCCAGCGGGTGGTCAAACGCGAGCAACGGCTCAATGCGATGAAGAGCGATTTCGTCGCCAGCGTCTCGCACGAACTCCGCGCCCCGGTGGCGTCGATCCGCCTGATGGCTGATGCGCTCGAGGCCGGCAAAATCGCCCCAACCACCGTTCGCGAATTCCATCAACTCATCTCCCGCGAAAGCACCCGCCTGTCCGCCTTGATCGAAAACGTCCTGGATTTCTCCCGCCTCGAACGCGGCCGCCGCCACTGGCAATTCGAGGAATGCGATCCCGCCATGATCCTGTTGGATTGCGTCCGCGTCATGGAACCCATCGCCGCCGAAAAACAAATTGTTCTAACCATCACTCCCGGGCCGGCCGATCTAACCGCCATGGCGGACGCCGGCGCCATCCGCCAGGCGCTGGTAAATTTATTAGACAACGCCATCAAGTTTTCCCCGGCCGCTTCCGCGGTGACGATCCAACTTTCCGTCGATGCGACCCAAGGCCACTGGCAAGTCGCCATCACTGATGAAGGCCCCGGCATTGCGGCCGCCGAGCACCAACGGATTTTCGAGCGCTTCCACCGCCTCGGCAGCGAATTGCGCCGCGAAACCCAGGGCACCGGCATCGGCCTGAGCGTGGTCAAGGCGATCGCCGAAGCCCACCAAGGCGGCGTCTCCCTGCGCAGCCAGCCCGGCTGCGGCAGCACCTTCACCCTATCCATTCCCTATCAGCCATGAGACTTCTCATCATCGAAGACGAACTGCCGATGCGCAGCGCCCTGGTGGAAACCCTCATCGCCGAAGGCTACCGCGTGCGCTCCGCCGCCGACGGCATCGCCGGCCTCGAACTGGCCTGCTCCGAAGCATTCGACCTGATTTTGCTGGATGTGATGCTCCCCGGCCTCGACGGCTACGCGCTGTGCCGCGCCCTGCGCCAACGCGGCCGCCGCATGCCGGTGCTCATGCTCACCGCCAAGGGCCAGGTGGACGACCGGGTGGACGGGCTCGACAGCGGTGCGGATGATTATCTGATCAAACCGTTCAGCC
The DNA here is from genome assembly GCA_903908495.1 of Akkermansiaceae bacterium. Taxonomy (GTDB): domain Bacteria; phylum Verrucomicrobiota; class Verrucomicrobiia; order Verrucomicrobiales; family Akkermansiaceae; genus Luteolibacter. The sequence goes on along the minus strand of CAIVSK010000195.1, from coordinate 2,210 downwards.
TGAAGGAATTGTTAGCCAGGATCCGTGCCCTGCTGCGCCGCCACGAGCACGCTCAGGCGCTGCCCGAAGTGCTCGAAATCGGCAGCGCCAGGATCGACTTCCGCCGCGGCACCATCAGCCGTGACGGCGAGGAGCACGTTCTATCCGACAAGGAGGCCGGCATCCTGCGCCTGCTCGCCACCACCCCGGGCGAAACCGTCGCCCGCGAGCAATTTCTCGATGTGGTCTGGGGCTACAACGCGTTTCCGAGCACCCGCACGGTGGACAACTTCATCGTCAGCCTGCGCGCCAAACTCGAAGCCGCGCCCGCCACTCCCCGCCACCTCATCACCGTACGGGGCGCAGGCTATCGGCTGGACCCGTAGATGCCAACGGCGGTCAGAACTGGCAGGCCCGCGCGCTGTAGCGGCAGTCTGTGACCGCCGCGAGCGAATGCGCCGCGAGCGAATGCCCGAGCGACGGTTGACGACCGCCGCTTCTCTGTCGCTATCTCACTTGCCGTCGCCGCCCTTGCACATCAGAGCGGGGATGAGCATGGCCAGGCCGAACACCACCAGCACCACACCCCAAATGAGGTTGATGTTGTGGTTCAGGGACTTGACGTACATTGCCGTGTCGCCCTGTGTCAGGAGGCCTTGGCCTACCAGAATGACGCCGAGGAGCAGGAAGAAGTAGCCGATTGGTTTGCGAAGATCGAGGCCCATATGCGTGATGTGTTAGGGTTGGCGGACAGGTGGATTACCAGAAGATGATATTGAGGATGAAGCAACCGACCAGCAGGAGGATGCCGATGACGGATGGCCGCAGGAACCAGGAATCTTCGTGGTCCACGATCTTGGGCGTGAGAGAATACACCAGCCCGGTCAACTCGGCATCGGTCTTGGTGCGGGCGGTGACCAGCGAGATGCCGAGGGTGATGGCAAAGCAGGCGATGAAGGCAAAGCTGGCGAGCCAGAAGTTCTGCGCCATGTCGCTCGGGAAGCTCAGGCAGCTGGGCAGGTCGGTGAGTCCCTTGCCCATCAAACTCCAGAGGTAGCCGCCCTTGATGCCGAGCGCGTTGCCGGTGGCCGTGGAGAGCGAATGGAACACCGCAGAGGTGCCAATGCCGCCGAGCAGGCCGAAGAAGGCGCCGTGGCTGGTGGTGCGTTTCCAGAACATGCCGAGCAGGAAGGTGGCGAACAGAGGCGCGTTGACGAAGCCGAAAACGAGCTGGATGATGTCCATGGCATTCGACCAGTGGCTCACCAGATAGGCGCACACGATGCTGAGCAGAATGCCGACCACGGTGATTGCGCGGCCCATCCAGGCGTAGTGTTCGTCGCTCTTGTTCTTGGCGATGTACGCCTGATAGAGGTCGTAGGTCCAGACGGTGTTGAAGGCGGTGACGTTGCCCGCCATGCCGGACATGAAGGAAGCCAGCAAACCGGTCAGCGCCAAACCGAGCAAGCCGGGCGGGCAGTATTTTTTGACCAGGGAAAGAATCACGCCGTCGTAGTCATTTTCGACCACGGCCTCTTGGAGTTGGTTTTTGATGGCGGCCTCATCCAATGCGGCGGCACCCTGGATCAGGGCGGTGACTTTTACGGGATCCATTTTCATCCCGGTCGCCTCGCTCACGCTTGCCACTCCGGCAGTGGCGTCCATCTTCGCGGCGGCCGTGATGGCGGGCAGCGCCTTGGCGTATTCCGCGGCGGCCAACGGCTTGGGCGGCAAGCGGTAGCCGTCTTTGGCCGTCAGGGCCAGGCCGGCGGCGATCATGCCGGGCAGGATGACGAGGATCGGGAAGATCATTTTCGGGAGGGCGGCGATGAGTGGCGTGCGGCGTGCGGCACTCATGTTTTTGGCGGCCATGGCGCGCTGCACCACCAGGAAGTTGGTGCACCAGTAGCCGAAGGACAGCACAAAGCCCAACCCGAAGAGCATCGCAAACAGGTCCACTCCCATCGGATTCTGGCTGGGGCCTCCCAGCAGCGGCTTCCACGCGCTGGTCCACGCGTCCGGTTGGAATCTATTGGTGTTGAGCTCCAGCGCCTCGGGATGTTTGGCGACCGTGCCCAACAATTCCTTCAAATGCTCCCAGCCTCCGACATCCTGCAAGCCGAGATAAACAATCGGCGCGAAGCCGAGCACGATCATGAAAAATTGCAGCACCTCGGTGTAGATCGCGGAGGTCAGGCCACCCTTGAGGACGTAGGCGAGCACGATGGCCG
>CAIVSK010000194.1 GCA_903908495.1 Akkermansiaceae bacterium | reverse complement strand
GGCGGTGAGGATCAGGGCCGGATTGGTGATGGGCTGGTTGAGGTTGAGAGCGGCGCTGGCGCTCTGCAGCGTGATGGCAGCGGCGCTGTCCAGTCCGCCGGCGGCGTTGTTATTCACGCTCCAGGATCCGTTGATGTGGTATTCGCTCGCGCCCAGCGCGCTGCCGAGATTGAACGCGACCTGACCGGACGCGGACCCGAGGACGACGCTGCCGGTGAAGTTGTCGGTTTGTCCGGCTGCCAGGTTGATGCTGCGGCTGGTAGCGCCGCCGGTCCAGGCGAAGGTGAGGGTTCCCGAGCCGCTGATCGCGCGGTTGAGGTTGAGCGTGTGGGAGTATCCCGTCGAGGCGTATCTGATGGTATTGCTGCCGCTGAAGTCCAGCGCCCCGTTGAAAGTCTTGGTCGTGCCGGCATAGTCCAAATAGAAGCTGATGGTGGAATCCGTGGCGCTGATAGCATTCGTTAGTGACGCGAAGTTATAGGTTTGCACGGCCCCGCCGGTCGAATAGCCCGGCAGATAGAGCGTGGACCCGCTGATGGCGAGGGAACGACCGGTGAAGGCATAGGTGTTACTACCGCTCATGGTGCTGCTGGTGCCCAGCTGAAGGGTGCCGCCGTTGACCGCGACCGCCCCTGAGTATGTATTGTTGACGCGGCTGAGGGTCAGTGTGCCAGTGCCGGATTTTGTCAGACTGCCACTGCCGTCGATCGCGCCGGGAAAGGTATCGGAACCGCTGCCCGCGATGGTGATAGCGCCGTTGTTATGGATCGTGTTGGTGAGGTTCTGGGCAACTGCCGAGTCGATGGCAATCGTGCCGGTGTTGGTGATCACCCCCGAGAGGGTGTGGCTGGCCGCCGAATTGATGGTGAGGGACCCGGTATTGTTGAACGGTCCCGCCAGCGTCTGGCTGGCAGCGGCAGTGATGGCCACCGTCGAGTTATTTGCTATGGCACCGGTCAGCGTTTGGACCGATGACTGGGCGAGAGTGAACGTTCCGTCGTTAGTGACATCTCCGGTATAAATCCCGCCATTGAGTCTGCCCGCGCCGGCGATTTCGAGGGCACCTGCCGCAATGACGAGCGGACCGCTGAAGGTATTCGCTGCGGCGAGAGTCAACTGGCCCGCGCCCGCCTTGGTCAGGGTCGCCGTGGCGTCGCCGCTGACTGTCCCGGCCCAGGTCACCACTGCATTCGCCGCGGTGACATCAAACGCACCTCCAGCGGTTGCCAGTGCCAGCGTGCGGTTGGTCGACACGGTGGATCCGGTGTAGGACAGGACGCCGCCGTCGCAGGTGAGCGTGCTGCCCGCTCCGATCGCGCATGCCGATCCGCCGTCGGCCAGGCTGGCCACGCTCAGGATGCCGCCATTGATGACCGTTGACCCGAGGAATCCGTGGGACCCGGTCACGCTCAAGGTACCGCTGCCAAGTTTGATCAGGTTGGCGCCGCCCGCGATGGTGCCGCTTCCTGCCAGGGTGAACGCGGTGCCTTCAGCGGAATTGTTCACCGTTAGGGATGTTGGCTGGACTTCTCCGGAGACGCTGACGACCCGGCTGCTGATGCCTGCCAGATCGATGAACTCCACGCTATCGCCGTTGTAGAACACGTCGGACGGACTGGCGGTGATGGTGTTTTGCCAGTTCGCATCGCCGGCACCCAGGCTCCAAATGCCTGTGGCTGAGTTGCCATTCCAAATCAGGCTGGCGGAGCTGCCTTCGGACACCGTGAGAGTCAGCGCATTGGCAATGGCGGTGATGCTGGGAGTGATGGTTTGGCGACTGGCCGCGGTGGAGATTCCGGTGAAGTTGACATTGGTGAGACTGCCGGTGATCGAGGCTGCCTGCGCCAACACATAAGTGCCCGCGCCCAGGCTGCCGGCCAACCGGTTTATCGCCACCGTGGTCGCAGCGTTGAGGTCGAGCACGCCGCCAACCACGATGGTATCGCTCACGCCTGCCGCGGTGGCGGCAAGGTCGAAATTGATGATGCCGCCGCTGAAGGTCAGGTTGTTAGATATACTCAGCGTGCCGGGGGTGGTGCCGGCAACGATTCTGAGTGTGCCTGCTCCCGTGGCCAGGTTGCCGAGGATATCATTGCCCCCGGCAGAAGCCCGGCCGGCGGTGAGAACCTGGCCGCTGGCCAAGGCGAAAACCGCTGAGCGGCCGCTGAGGTCGAGCGTCGCGCCCGCTGCCACACTGATGGCGCCATCGGTTAGGCCGCTGCCTGAAAACGCCAGCGAACCGCCGTTGACCACGACCGGACTGCCGCCGGCAATGCCGCCTGCAATGGTCAGGACCCCGCTGTTGACGGTGATGGCGCCGGTGTAGGCGGAACTGGTTCCGGTGAGCGTGAGGTTGGCACCGCCGTTCTTGGTGAGGGCGAGACTGCTGATGCCGGTGATGCCAAAGGTGCCGCCATAGCTGGCGTCGCTGGTCTGATTGACGGTGAGGCCGGAGGACATGCCGGTGGCAAGAATCGAGCCGCCGGTTCCCGACAGGTTGCCGATGCTGGTGGTGGCACTGCCGAGGTTGACCGTGCCGGCGCTCATGGCGAGGGTGGCGGCGGTGTTGGTCCAGGCGTTGGTGAGGTTGAGGGTGGCAATGGAATTGCTGAGGGCGACGCCTGCCAGGCTGTCGATGCCGCTGGCGGCCGCGACATTGAGCACTCCGCGGGTGGACAGGGTGACCGTGCCGGTGCCGAGCGCATTGGCGGCGTTGGCATTGAGGTTGGCGCGGTCGGCGGCACCGGTATCGGCGCTGGAGACGGTCCAATTGCCGGAAAACGCGTTGTTGGCGCTTTTCACATAGAGGAAACTGCGGTTGTCATTGCTGTTGCTGCGGTCGGTCTTGATCAGGATGTTACCGGATCCGCTGAGCGCGCCGTTGAGATTGGCGTCCATGATATAGTTCCCGCGGTTGATGTTGAGCGTGGAAGTGGTGCCGGCAGTGAACGCGATGGCCGACTGGAAATTCCAGGTGGCATTGTAATTATTGCCATAGAAATACATCGAGCCGCCGGCCATGGTGAAATTGGGAATGCTCGTCGTGTTGGTGCCCGTGGTGCTGCGGGCCAGTCGCAGGATGCCCGAGGTGATCGTCAGACTGCCGCCGGAAAAGGTTCCTCCGGCGTCGGGCGTATCCATGGTTTCGCCGTCGATCACATAGGCGTTGGCGGACACGGGAACGGCGGCATCGCTCCAATTGGCGGCGGTGAGCCATGCTCCGCTAACCGTGGAGGTGACCGTGCTGGCGCGGACGGCGGCCGACGCGACGAACATGATGGCGGATGCGAATAACAGTTGGCGGGGTTTCATACGGGATACAGGTTGGGGGGCAAGTCAGCAACGATGGGGTTTATCGGAACCCCGGCCACAGGGCGGAGGCTCTTATCGCTTGTGTCCATCCTATGGTGCGTCATCGGCAGCGATTGGGACAGGCGAGCGCAAATGGCAGCCTATTTCGCGTCGTTTGTCTAATCGTGGAGTGGAATAACCAGGCTGAAGCTGGGGGTGCCTTTGAAGGGATCCTGTTCGCCGGCGGCAGCGTAAAGGCAAACGGGTCGGTTGTGTTCATCGAACAAGAGCTGCGGGCGATCAAGATTCGCCAGGCTGTGCATGCGGCCTGCGGTGTCGGTGTATTCGCGCAGGGACACGAGGTTATGCGCCGCGGGTTGCCAATCGCCCCAGCCCTGTGTGGAGGTGACCAGCGCAAGCGCGCCGAATTGCGGCGAAAGCAGCCGTTGCGTGCGGGCGAAATCCTTGACGATGGCATAGTAGCGGTCCCGCTCCTTGTCGTACCAGAAATAGGGGTCCTCCGCAGCGTAGCGCGCGTCATTCAAGGCCGGCCCAACAAGTTTGAACGGGCCGCCCGGCTGGTCGGCCGCCGCGATCCACTGGGTCATGAAGCCGCCGGTTTTCGCGCTGCGGGACTTGAACATCATCAGAAAACGTCCGTCGCGTCCGCGGGTGACGCCGGGATTGACCGCGCGGCAGAAGGTCTGTTGACCATCGGGCGCCATCAGCGGCTCCGCGCTGCGCCGGAACTTGCCCGCCACCAAATCACCGACGGAATCGGCCACCACGACCCCGACGCGCTGGCCGTCGGCGTGCTGCATCCAGCGGTTGCTGTCCGCCACCAGACATAATAGCCCTCGTTGCGGAAAATGTTAGCCGGGGCGATCCTGCCGAGGCGGCCGGTGAAATCCAGCGTGTCAGCGCCCGCTAGTGGCGCGGGTGCCGGCCCGGACGGGGACTGGCCACAGGCGAAGGTCGCAGCCAAGGCGATCACGCCCGCGGCCAGGATGTGAATCGGCCGTGAGCGCATGAATTGCGTGTCGCCTCTCATTTTTTCTTAGCGGCCAGCGCCTTCTCGATGGCCGGGGCCAAGCCTTCGCCGCGGATTTTGTCGGCGAGAATCACGCCGCTGTCCCCGTCCACGAGCACCATGTGGGGGATGGAGCGGATGCCATAGAATTTGGCCACCTCGGCGGCCCAGAACTTGCCGTCATAGACTTGCGGCCACGGCATGCTCTTTTTCTGGGTGAAGTCGGCGAGCTTGGTTTCCCACTCCGCCTTGTCGAGGCTGATGCCGAGCACTTCCAGTCCGCTGTCGTGGAATTTCCCGTAGGTCTTGATGACATTGGGCAGTTCCGCCACGCAGGGGCCGCACCAGGTGGCCCAGAAATCCAGCAGCACCACTTTGCCGGCATAGTCGCCGGGGAACTTAACCGTCTTGCCATCGAGCAATTTGCCGGTGAATTCCGGTGCTTTCTTGCCCGGACTGAGGTCCACGGTGGGCGGCGCGACCACTGCGACCGGCTTAGTGGCGGGCACGATTTGGAAGTCACCGCCGAGGGTGAGATTGGCGACGGCCCACCATTTGCCGTCCACTTCGAACGGGCGCTGTGCGGGGTTGGTGACGCCCAGCTGTTGGGACTTTGGATTCTTGATACCCAGCCACAGGCTCGGGTTTGCCATGGGATCCTGGTCCAAGCGGAAATGGCCCCGGTTGCCAGCATCCTCCAAAATCGCCGGCACGCTCTGCCCGTCAAGCTTGAGGTCCCCCACCAAGCCGTAGTCCGAATAAAACATGAGCGCCGGTGGCGCTGGCTTGTGGGCGCCGGTCTGGGAGATATAGAATTTCAACTTCCCCTCGCGCGGGCCGTCGGCGAAGAGGATTTGCACCATCGCCTCGGCATGAAACTCCACCACCTCGGTGCCGTCGCGACCGGTGAAGGGCTTGTTGGTGGTTTCACACGCGGGGTCATCGGTTAGATCGCCGTTGCCGTTGCGGTCCATGAACAAGCGGGTGAGCTGGCCGTCCGGCGCATCGACGACGAGAATAAACGTGGCCTGGGCGTCGGGCGGACCGAGTTTGATCGAGCCGTACAGCGGAGCCTGCACGCCGACGGGGGCCTTTTTCAAGCCTTCCGGTGCCTCGTGGCGGAGCATCACGGCGGCCGGTCGTTGGCTGAGGTCCCGGTCATGAACGCCGGACGACTGCCAGGTGAAGTGATAGGTTTCCTGAGCCAACATCGGTGTGGCGAGGAACAGGGCGATAAGGGCTGCGCCCGCAATGCCGTGCGGCCGGCTGATGACTGGTGCTGGAATGGTGCTTGTTTTCATGTGGAATAGGTGATGATTGGGGATGAATTGCGATGATCGGGTCCAGACGACTACTTCCAATCGGCTGGCAGCCACGGCTTGAGTCCTGCTTCGGGTTTGAGCAGCGCGGATTTCCGGATCGGAATGGCCCAGCGCTTGAAGTATCCGGCGAGGTCGCGCCCGGTGGCGCGCGACAGATGTTGATAGAACAAATCCCTTTTGCCCGCGTCGGTGGTCGGATAATCCGCCGGTGGAATCGCGCGGTAGCCGCGGTGCAGCTCGAGGATGGCTTTCCAACCGAACTCGTCGAGGATCGGCATGTAGAACGACAATGCAAGGAACGGATCATCCTGCCAGGTCTTGAATGACGGTTTGGCGAGGTAGGCCTTGATGTTCTTGGCGACCGCTTTTTGGCTCCAGTCGTCCTCGTGGCGGGCAGCATATGGGTCGAGATGCAGAACTTTCTGATAGACATAGAGAGTGTAGAGGTTGACGGTGACCTCTTCGGTGCCCTTGAAGTCAAGGGCGTCGAACTGATGGCGATGCCCCAGTTCATGAAAGTGCCCCCACGAGCCTTCCTTGCGGAGTTTGGCCACATCCAGCATCATGGCGCACGAGTCGTCGTCAGGCACAGTCACCCGGTCGGTGGTGGAAACCATATATCCGGACACGATGTCGATATCGACGACCATGTGTTCAACCACCTTGCGGTGCTTGGGAATGCAGGCCAGTTCGGCGTCGGCCGCGAGCACCTCGTCCCAGAAGTCAGTGACCGCCTTGGGATCGTCGAGATTGCGGATGCGGGCGCTAGGCAGCGAAATGAGAAGGCTGTCGGATTCGATTTCGGCCCACGGCACCGGCAAATAGCGGAGCGTTTTCCGCCATTCATCCACACTGGTAACGCCGGCCTTGAAGCGCGGGGCCCGCACCGCGCCGCCCACCGTCACGGTGAACGGTTGCTCCGGCTGATCGATGTTAGGAAGACACAGGAACACCGGCCCACCGTAGGGCGAGGAAACACGGGTCTCCACCTCGGTTAGATCGGCCTGGGTGGTTAGATCAAACCCGTCGCGGTGCAGGCCGGATTCATCGAAATCCCCGGACCCTGCCGGACCATCGCGGTGGACGCCGATCATGACCTGGGCCTTACCCACCCATGCGGCGGGGACGGTGATGGTGATCGTTTCTCCCGGCGGGGCGTAGTAGCCGGTGGGGTGCAGGCGGAAATAGGTTTCGTCCTCGTCCCACAAGCCTTGCCGGCCGGTGCGCGGAACGATGGTGACCTTGGCCGCCGGATCACGTAACACGGTGGCGGCGACGGCTCCCGGAAAATTCTTCGACGCGGGAGCGGCATACTTCGGATCTTCGGCGGCCCGGGCCATCTCGATGGCGTGGTTCACGTGGTAGCGCAGGCGCTGCAGCGGATCGGTTAGAACCAGCGGGTGTTGCTGGCTCGGCACCAGCTCGGCCTGGTGCTCGGCGAGCTTGAGCTGGCTGGCAAGCCGTCCGGCTTCGCCAGCGTCCGGGTCATCGGTGATGCGTTGCATGACTGCCTGCTCGGCGGCGTGGCGTTTGGGCGCGGACCAGCGGGCGAAGCTGCCGTTAGACAGGGCCCGCTGGAGGATCTTCGCGGTGGCTGGCGTTTCGTCAGCAGCGGCGCTCAAGGCCAAGGCCGCCCCCAGGGCAAGCAGCCCGGCAAAGCCCGCCGCAAATGACTTGTTGCGGGAGGCGATCCCGATGATGGACTCTGAATTCACCGATGGAGGTGTTTGGTTGATGGGTTTTCCGAGGCGGCCGCGGGCGAGAACGCGACCCGATGAAAAGACCCGGGACGCGCTGGAGTTGCATGCGGGAGTTATATCAGCTTTCATCAGGTGGCTACTGAAATGTGGACGATCTCCGGATCTGTCAAGTCACTTCGCCACAGGACGAACTGGCAGCTTGCCCGCTTGATAGCATTCCAGTTCGGTCCGCAGGCGGGCACGGATGGCTTCAGAGGGTTGCTCGGAGATATCACGGATTGCCTGGGTCTGCAACTCCACCGCCTTATCCTGGTGGCCCTGGATCATTTCCAACCGGGCGAGAGGGACGATGAATGATTTGGCATTCATCCCGCCCTTGGCGCGGCCGTCCCGCGCGAGTTTGGTGGCGAAGTCGAGCGCCGCGCCATCGACGCCGGGGCAATCAGCCAGATCGTTGACGATCAGAATCGGCACGATGTCCTCGCCCGGATTGGCTGCCACCAGCCCGCTGGCGAAGGTGACGGCTCCCTCCATGTCCTTTTTGGCCAGAAACCATTTGAGCCGGAGCTCGTTATAGACGAGTCTCAACGTCAGTGGCTGCACGTTCGCCGCCAGCTTGTCGATCTCCGCCAGGGTGGCTGCCGCTTCATCCCATTGCGCGGCCGCCAGCTGGCGGGTGAGAGTCATCTCGAGTCCGCGAAGTTTGCCGGAAGGCGTCGCGGCCGCTTGCGCCGCCGCCTTCCCTGCCACGGCGGCCGCCGCTGCAGCCGCCTTTTTCAAATCGTAGTTTCCGGCGATAATTTCCTCTAACATAGCTGGGTCCATCTTCATCGGATGGCCGATCCAGGCGATTTTCCCCTGCGGGTCGATGATGAAGGCGGCGGGGATGGCGTTGAGGCCCGCGGCGCTCATCCAGGCGTTGGCCATCGCGCCGCGGCCGCCGTCGGACTTATCGTCGGCGGCGACCCGGTAGGTCATCGTTTCAGCCATGTTCTTGACGAAGGGTTCGACCGCAGCATCATTGCGCTCCCAACAATTCTGGCCGATGACGACGAGTCCCTTGTCCTTGTATTTCAAATGCAACTCGTTGAGGTGGGGAATGGAGGCCTTGCAGGGGCCGCACCAGGTGGCCCAAAACTCCACAATATAAACCGTGCCGGGCGCGAACTGTGTGACCGGCTCGCCTTGGAGCCATTTGCCCGGGGAAAGCTTGGGCGCAGCATCGCCGATCCTGAGCGTGTGGCCCGGTGCCGCAGCGGGTGCCGACGGGGCGGCAGCGGGAAGCTTCACCGTCTTGCCATCCGTGGGATCGGCAGCGAGTTCCGGCACCTTGCGACGCGCAGCCAGAGCGGATGGCTTGTCGACACCCGCCGGCTTGGGCGCGGTCGTGATGTCGAAGCTACCGTCGGCGGTCAGGTTCGCCATGGTGCACCATTTGCCGTCCAACTCGAACGGCCGCGAGGGGACCACCGTGCGGGCCTTGTCCGGCAGATCCAACCACAGCAGCGGGGTTTCGACCAATCCGCCGGCCAGGTGGAGGTCGGCCGCGCCGCCGGCATCCTCCAGCACGGCGGGAACGGTCGTGCCATCGATGGTGAGGTCCCCTACCCAGCCGAAATCGCTGTAACGGAACATCATGGAATGCAGCGGACTGCCATCGGGCCCGGCTTGCGGCACGTAGAATCCGATCTGCCCATGGCGGGCCCCACTGGCAAACGGAATGACCACTGTAGCTGCCCCTTCCCACGCCTGCTTCTCCGCGCCGCCGTCGCCAACCTTGGGCGGGTGGGCCCAGCTGCAAGCCGGGTCGTCAGTAAAATCCCCGTTGCCGTTGGCATCAACGAACAAACGCGGTTGCTGGTCGGCGCTGATGTCCAGAATGACTCCAAAGCTGGCAACGGCTGTGGCCGGCCCCATCGAGAACGATCCGTACAGCGGCGCGTGCAGGTCGGGCGGCGCCTTTTTGATAGAATCCGGTGCCGTGGCGCTAAGATTGAGCGGGTGCGGACGGTGGCCGCCGACCTTTTTCGAGATGCCGGACTCCTGCCATTTGGGGGCGAACGTTTCCCCGGCGGCGAGCGGCAGGCCGGGCAGCAGGGCAAGGGCGGCGGCACCGCAGAGGGTGTGCAGGCGGACGGCAGGATGACGGAGGATCATGGGATGGCGAGGGGGCGGTGAAGGCAGGCTTGCGCCCGGCGGGAAAGGATGGTGATTCGCCCCTCCCCGGTCAAACCCGTTGAGTGGAAGCGGCATCATCGATCACAACCCATCATGGTTAGCCGCGGAGGTGGATTGGGACACTTGGTGCATTTTTCCGTCCCGCTGAGCCACCAGACGAGCGACAGGAGCAGGGTTTGAATCAGGCGTGTCATGGCGCCACGGGGTTCACGGCACCTCGATGATGCGGAAAGGCCGGGCGGCTTGGATGCGCCGGTGGAGATCGTCCGGGTCGAAAGCGCCTTGGTGAACATAAAGTTCGCTGAGCAAGGGCAGCGACAAATCGCCGGAAAAACTCGCCTGTGGGCAGTCTTGGATGTCGAGCACGATAATGGGCATCTGGTCAAGGCCGGCAAAATCCACCGGGCCGACAATCGCGGCGCGCAGGCTGTAAACCGGCGTGAGGCGCAACAGGCACTTGCCCGAGCCTCCAGCGCGCGAAATCACCAATTGCAAGCCAATCGTCGAGCTGAGGGCCAGCTCCTTGGTGGCGGGGTCGTATTGGAAACCGGCTTCACTCCATCCCGGGTTGACGTATGCAAGCAGCGCCCCGACGACTTCCGGGTAACCTGTGAAGTCGGTGCGAGCAGCAACATCGTAGCTGATCGCCCGTTCGATCATCGGGCCACGCTCAGGCCTCACCGCGGAGGCGGCGCGCAGAAAACCGGCGAGTTGACCGGCACTGGGCCGCGAACTGCGGTTGAATGCGAAGTCGGGGGCGATGCGGGCAATTTCACAGAAATCAGGCAGTGGATGCTCGTCCGAAATCGCGGGACTGGCCAGCACGGCGCGGAAATCCAGGGTCAGGCACTTCAGGTTGAGTTGCACCACGCTGGCCGCGTCACAGGTCGGGTCCAACAGGAGCGCCATGGCGATCAAGTTGCCGGCTTCATCAATGGCTTTCACCGGGTCGGTGAAAATGCCGAGATTCTTCATGCTATTGGCGGCCCCGGCGATACTTTCGGCAAGGTTCCTGGCTGACTTCTTGGACTCGGCGGACTGTTGTTGGAAGAGGTTTTGCAGTTCGATCGTGCGATTGGCGAGGGTGGCGGCACGCGATTTTTCGGCCCGGGTTTGCAGCGCCTGCTGGTCGAGTTTTTGCACAAACAGCACGCTCGTAACGGTCAGCGCCACCAAGGCCAACAACAAAATGGCCGTCGACAGCCGGTTGCGGCGCACCAGCAAGGCCGCCTCACGCAAAAATCCCGCTTGTTCGGCGGCCGTGGCGTAGCCGGCGAGGTAATTCGCGAGGTCATTCCTGAGGGCGGCGACCGAGGCGTAGCACTCATCAGGATCGCGGGCGGTGGCCCTGCGGAAGATCGCCTCCAGGCTGGCCGGAATCAGCCGTTGCGGAAACCGCCGCCGCGGGGATCCGAAGTCCGCCGCGCGGGTCCGGGCCAGTTGTTCCTCGTGGGGCACGCCGCGCAACGGCGACTCGCCGGTGAGGATGACGTGGAGGATGCAGCCGAGCGCGAACACATCCGTCCGCGCATCCTTGTGCCCGCCCGGCTGCGCCTGCTCCGGTGCCATGAAACCGGGAGTGCCCTTGATTTCTCCTGTTAGAGAATGACTGTCCACCAAGTCCCCCAGAGGCAGGCCGCCCGGATCGGGTGGCGGCCCTGCCTGCTCGTCATCCCCGCCGGTGATCCTGCCGAGTTCCCAATCACAGACAAGCACCTCACCGAAGGCTTGCGCCTGGATATTCTCCGGCTTGAGGTCGAGGTGGAGGGTGTGCCGTGAGTGGGCGTAAGCAACCGCGTCACACACCTTGATCATGATTCCCAACAATTCATGCAGCGCCGGCGGCTGCGCGGAGCGGACCAGATCGGCCAGTGTGCTGCCGCCCTTGAGGTCCATGGTGAAAAACGGCCGGCCGTCCTCCGCCACGCCGAGGTCGTGGATGCCGATGATGTTGGGATGGTTGAGCGAGGAATTGATCCATGCCTCGTGGATGAAGCGGTCGTAGGTTTCAAGCCCGTGGTCGGGCCGCAGGCGGGCGATGGCGACCCAGCGTTTGGTACGCGTGTCGAAGGAGCGGAACACCTCCTTGGTGGCCCCCCTGCCTAACAATTCAGCCCCGGTGTAACGCGGTTCCTCCGCAGTGAGTTCAAGATAGGACGGGCACAGCGCCTCAAGACCGGCGGCGTCGATCCGGCTCGCCTGCTCATAGGAATCGCCGAGCCGGTAGTCGGGAACATAAGCGGTGGGCGGTTCCGTGGCCGCAGTCATGGTTCCAAATTCCTGATGAGTTCGCGGATTTCCAGATACAGCCGCTTTTTGACCCGCTTGCGCAGGGTGTAGGCCGAGGCGGCGGTGAGCCCGGTGCGGGCGCAAATCTCCTCCAGCGCCACCCCGTCCAGCCCCAGCTCGAACACCTCGATCGCCTTGCCTTGGAACTGGCTGCGGACCCGCTCCATCGCCAAGCTGGCGACGTAGGTCGCCCATTCCGTTTCAATGCGCTCATCAAGATCCGACGCACGATCCCGGCTCTCGTTTGACAGGTCCGTCTCCACCATGCTGAGACGGGCTTGCTCGCTGCGGCTGCGGCGCAAATGGGCCAGGGCGGCGTGTCGGATCACCGCACTGAGCCAGCTCCGGAAGCGGCCTTTGTCGCGATCGTATCCCGGCAAGTCCCGCGTGAGGGTCAGCAAAATCTGCTGGGTCAGATCGTCGCAGTCGTCCCGCGCCACGCCGATCTGGCCCAGCACGTAGGTGATGAAGCGCCGGTAGATGCGGTCGAACTCGACCCACGCTGCCTCGTCGCCGGTGTTGCAAGCCCGGCTGATCAGGGTATGGCGGGTGCTTCGGGTGGTGGACACGGGCACAGCCTGCCGCCCCGCCGAGGGGGGTGTCAATCTCACAGCTCGTCCAAGATCCGGTCGCGCGGGTCATTGCCGCGTGAACTTGGCCACAACCAGAAATAGGACTCGTTGGCATGCGAGATGACCATCGAGAGAAACGTGTGATGCTTCAGCTTGCCCGTCAAGAGCATGATCGCAGCGATCCCAGGCTGGAAACATGCAGGGCCCCCGACTTGCATCGGAGGCCCTGTTCGTGTTAGGCAGGCTGCTTGATCTCAACTCTTCAGCATCACTTTACGGCATGGTGACCATGGCGCGAATAAAGCCGGTGGCGGGAGAACCGACGCTGCCTTGAAGCCTGAAGCTGTGGTATTGATAACCGGTGCCAGCGGCGGGCAGGCCGTCGGTAACCGGAGTTGCCACTTCTTCAACCTCGATCAGGAAACTGCCCAGGTCGCGGCTGCCTTCAATGGTGTAGGTGATGCCGTCAACCGACAGCGAGGGCGAGGGCGTGCCCGCGAAGGCAGTGGCGGAATCACGCACCGCTATGGTGAGCACCAATTCACTGAGACTATCGCTATTGACGTCCTTCGTGAACAAGTGCACCTGGCCATTGTCCGTGCCGCTCAGCGGGTTGCCATTGAAGGCGAACTCCTGCAGATTGGTGCGGCCATCATGATCGGGATCATCGCCGGCCCCCGCTTCCTTGCCGGGTGTGCCGTCAAGTCCCTTGCTGGTGGCCCAGTTGGCAAAGGGCGAGATGAACGTCGCCGCAATCGTGTGGTCGTCCAACACGTTGTTGAATGTGTAGCTTGCCGTCGCTCCGATCGAAATGCCGTCCACCAGCACATCACCCACCACGAAGCCGGAATTGGCGGTGATGGTGAATGCCTGGCTATTGCCTTCCGTGACGGACACACTGCCGCTTGGAGTGATCATTCCATTGGCACCGGTACTCGCCGTGATGGTGTGTTTGATGGGGATTCCGAAGGTGCTGCCGAGCTGGGCTTCTAACGCCCTGCGCTCGGTGACGGACAACGCGGTCTTCCACAGCAGGGCCGCCCCAATGTTGCCACTGAAGGCTGACCAACCGTCGTAGTTGTTCCTCCCAACGCTGACTGCATTGAAGCCACCATATTGAGTCAGCATCGTGTAATCCACTCCGCTGGACGCCGACCATTTCTTCTCACCATTGGCATAGAGCACCATGTCACCATTCGGCTGCACCACGAGGCTCAAGATCGTCTTTTGGCCGTTGGGAATGATGTAGCCGGTATTGTGGGCACTGTAAGGCCGCCAGCAAACGATAACTTCACCGTCGTTTTCCACCCGATGGCTGACAGCCATCCACAGCTCCCCGTAAAACACATCAATGAGTTCGCCCCGCGGCTCACCCGCCGGGTTGCCGATGTTGTTGGGCTGGACCACCGCGGTGGCGGTTACGCCGGTAGTGGCAATTGGATTCGGGTAGGTGCCTATCGTGTAGCCGTCACCGGTGGCGTAGGTGTTTTTCTCCCATTGCACACTATCCACGGTGGTGATCGCAGGCGTGTTGATCCGGGCGGCGCTCAATCCCTTGGGGTGCTCAAACGGCCACGCGTTGGTGGTGGCGCCGTTCGCGGTCAGGGCCGTGCCGTACAGCGCGAAGAACAAATTGCTCATCTGCGGGATGTAATTGCCGCTGGCGGCCAGCGCGATGTCCGGGTTGCCAACAGGCGCTCCAGCAACGGTGACCGTTATGTCCGCAGACGTGCTGAAACCGGCCGCGGAAGCGCACACATACCAACTGTTGCTGAAAACGTTCACGCTGTAGGCCCCTGACCCATCAGTGGTGGCGGTGTAAAGCGGTGCCACCGAGGCATTTGCCGTGTTAGATATATAGATCGTGGCACCCGCAAGCGGATTCACACCATCAGTCACCCTGCCCGTCACCTCATGGGTGGCTTTGAGCGCAAACGACGCCGCAATCGTGTGTGTCGCGGCCACGTTGGTGAATGTGTAAGTACTGACGGCACCCTGGCTCACGGTATCGACCAACACATCCGCGATATCATAGCCAAACGCCGGGGTGATGGTGTAGGTCAGGTTGTCGGTTTCACCCACGGCCGTGTCTCCGGCGGGGCTGATGGACCCATTGGCAGCAGCGCTCGCAGTGATGGTGTAGGTGGCGATGCTGTTCATTTTGACGCCGAGGTCGGCCTCAAGCGTCGCACGGTCCGTGCTGGACAGGGCCGTCTTATATACAAAAACGTCACCGATATAGCCATTATCCACCGACCAGCCGTCCGGGTTGTTGCGACCGACATTGACCCATTTGCGATAGTCGTCCGTCCCCGCCTGGGCCGGCACGAATGCGGTGAACGCGCTGACCACTGCGCTGGTCAACATCACCGTCGGGGTGCCGAAGGTTTTGGCCACGTTGTCCCACGCACTGGCCCAAACCGTAAAGGTGCCGTCAGCAGCAAGCACCAAGCTCAAAATGGTGGTCTGCCCATCGGGAATGGTATGTGCCGCGTCATTGGTGCTCCAGTAGTCGGTGCCGTTGCGGCGCACCTGGATTTGGCCGGTGTTGGTCTTAACGCCCAGAATCAGATTGCTGTAGAAAACGTCAACGAGCGAGTTGTACCCGTCACCGGCATAGGTCGCGCTGCGGGTGGGCTTGACCAGCGCAACGATTGACACTCCGTTGACCGGAATGGATGCGTTTTGACTTGTCGTGTTGAGCCTGTAGCCGTCGCCATCGGCGCGCGAGTTGTTGTCATACTTGATCCCCCTGACCTTGGTGACCAACGGGGTCGTGATGGCGGTAAGTTGGGTGAGCGCGGGGATGACCGGAAACGTGTTGTAGAGTAGCGGCCAGTTCCCTGAAGTCCCGACTGCACCCATGTCGTTGGAGTCGGCGGCAAACAGCAGGTTCTCCATCTGCGGAATGTTGCGGGCCACGCCATTGAGGTGCGGCTTGATCCCCAGGCTGAAGTTGATCGTCTCATCGCCGGTAGCGTTACTCACGGTGTCGGCCGAAATCATGTGTCCGGTCTGGGACGCACAGATATAGTAGGCTCCCACGGGTACCGACATGGTGTAATTGCCGGATCCATCCGTTGTCGTTTGCTGTCCGGGCAGCGACGAAGCGGTCGATTTCACCGCAACCGTGGCTCCCCCGCCAGCAGCCGCCGTCACCGTTCCGGAAATCGTGCGGGTGGCAAGCGCGCTGTAGTTGACTACGATGGTGTGGCTGCTGACGGCCACATCGTTGAACGTGTAGCTGGAGATATCGCCTTGGGAGACACCATCGACGACGACATCGGCCAAATAGCCGTAGTTCTTGGTGATAGCGAATGCCTGGTCGGCCTCATAAGATACGCTCACGGTGCCGGTGGGCGCAAGTGTGCCGCCGCCGCCACTGGTGGATGCCGCGATGGTCTGAGCCGGATAGCTCGCGCCGGCGTGGAACTTGGCCATCAGGTCCGCTTCCAGGGCGTTGCGACTGGCGTCGGTGAGGGCCACCTTCCACACATACACGTCGCCGAGGTTGCCGTTATAGGTCGACCAGGTGTCAAACGTGTTGCGGCAAAGTCCCCAGGTGTTTAGACTGGATTTGTAGAATGCAGGCATCGTGACAGCCGTCGTGTTGGAATAGATCGAAACGCCGTTGGCGTAGATCTGGTAGGTCCCGTTTACCTGCATCACAACACTCACAACAGTCGTCTGTCCATCCGGGATGGCAGTGGCAGCGACCGCCGTGTTGGCAACCCCCAGGCGGCGCATGCCCAGCCGCCCGGTGTTGTTCTGGATCGTCAAACAGAACTGGTCATAGAGCACGTCGACGATCGAGCGCCAGTTGCCTGAGTCAGAACTGCGCACAGGCTTGATGACGGTGACAATGGTCGCGCCGCTGATCGGAATCGAGGCCGCCTGCGTGCCACCACTAAAGCCGGTGCTGCCCGGATAGAGACTTTTCACCCATTTGACGGGTGCTGCACCCACATTGTCGACGGTGGGTGCGCCGATGAGGCTGAATGATCCACCGGCGGAATCTGCTCTTGGCCATGCGATAGCGTTGCCGCTTGCCGCCTGCCCGTCGGTATTCACACCGAACAGAAGATCAGTAGAGTTTGGCACGGTGTAGGCAGATGCTGAGGGTGCCGCGAGCGCCGCTACCAGCGGCAATAACAACAAACCACAGGCCTTCCATAAGAACGCGGGAGCCCGGTGGCGGGGTCGGTTGGAATCGATGGGTCGAATTTTCATGTGTTTTACGATGTGGATGTACGTAATTGGATTATTAGGCGGGGCGACTGGATTATTGCCCCCATTAAACGTTAGACACTGCTTGCCCGGGGGGGGCGGACAAGTGAAAACGGCCCCTTGCGCAAGCAGGCGGGACGGAAGCCGCAATCACACTGTTAGTGTTCACAAATTCCTAAAGAAGGCAATGGCTATATTGCGAAAGCTAATGACTATTTTGCGAACTGGCGGCACCTGCCAGGTGCCGGAGTCCAGGCACTTGTCATGACCGCATGCACGACGGACGCCCCTCCCCAACCGCCCCACAGAGCGAGTCAGTCAGGAGACGCAAGGCGTTCTCCTAACGACAGCATCGTTGGCTTTTCAAGGACTCTGGTGCCTGCCCGCCGGCCGCGGCGGGGGGCCGGGCGTCAGTCGCGCAGCACCGGCACTCCATTTTTCCAAACGATGCGGACCTTCGAGATATACCAAGTTTTCCCGTGGTCGTTGTTGCCTTGGAAAAACAAGTGGGTGGATCCGTCGCTGTCGTTGAAAACGCCCGGATGACCGGATTCAGAGGAGTTCCATGACCCCGGAGGACCGTTTGGAATGAGCGGTTTGTCGGAGACGCGAGTCCAATGAATGCCATCGGTTGAGGAGGCCACACCGATTTGCTGGGGTTCGTTGTTATAGCCGCCGGCGTAGAACATCCACAGTTTGCCATCCTTTTGCATCACCGATGCCGCCTCGATGCAGTTTTTTTCCCAAGGCAGCTCGGGCTTCAGAATCGGGCCGTCCCCCAGCTGTTTCCATTGTTTTCTGCCGTAGTCAGAATCGAGCGGGGCCGAGGCCACGCCCTGCATCTGGATCTTCATCGCGGGATCGCGGGTGGCGAACCACAGCAACAACTGGTCGCCGACCGGATAAACCTCCGCATCGATCGCGCGACCGACCGTCCATTTGCCGGTGGGTGCAAAGACCGGGTTTTCCGGATCACGGGTGAAGTTCAGACCGTCGGTGGACCAGGCGTGGCAGATGGCGTCCTTGGCACCGTTGCCATATGTTTGATAGAAAAGGTGCACCTTGCCCTCGTGAACCCAGGCGGCGGGAGCGGCGAGCCCCTTTTGATCGCAGGTCTGGGCCGGTCCGACCACCCCCGCCTTTTGCCAGTGCACGAGGTCGTTGCTGCGGGCGATGCCGATGCACCATCCGTCAGAGTTGTTGACCGGTCCCGGGAGTGAGTAGTACATGAGATAATCACCCCCAAAGCGGATCACCGATGGATCTTTGGAAAACGGACGTCCACTGGACGCATCCGCCCAGTGCATTTCCGGCAGCGCAAGAGGTTGCGCGACGGCGAACGGGACGGGTGAAATGGCAAGTGCCAACACCAGAATGCGGGTAAATTTCATCTCTGCGGTCATACCACACAATTGTCGAATGTAAAGATCCGATTCACAGCCGGATGGAGCGGGGATGGCATTTTGCTTTCCATTTCGTTTGCAGGGGTGAACATGCCCACCGCATCCAGCCATGACGGTATTCCGCACGATTTTCATGTTAGCTCCGGCGATCTTCGGAGTGGCCGCGGCTGTGCCGATGGATGGGGCCGCGGAGCCGATCACCCGGGTGGCGGTGCTGCGCGGGTTGCCACGCGAGGGTGCGGCTAAGGCGTTGGCGGTGAAGCTCACGGGTGTGGTTACCTACATGGGGTGGGAGAATTTCGTGATGCACGATGGCGACGCTTCGGTGTTCGTGGATTTTCATTTTTCGCGGGCGAAAGGATATTGGCAGGGTGCGGTGCCGGATCTCACGAGCCTGGAACCCGGGGCCGGGGTGGAAGTCGAGGGGGTGACCGATCCCGGCGGGTTTTCGCCGATGGTGCTGGTGACGAAATTCAGGCGGATCGGGGCGCAGATGATGCCGCCGCCCCGGCACCCGCCCATCGAACGGTTGTTAGCAGGGGCGGAGGACACCCAGTGGGTGGAGGTCGAGGGCGTGGTCAAAAAGTGCGACACCTCGGGCAAGGGGCCGGATTGTCTGACGTTGGTGGTGCACGGGCACCCGTGCCCGGTGGTGATGCGCACCCGCTTGAAGCGATCGAATGGGCAGTTGGTGGATGCCAGGGTGCGAGTGCGCGGGGTGGTGCTCAACCTCGCCAACCTGCGGTCGCAGGTGGCCGGTCTGAAGATTCATAGCAACGGCGACCAGGATATCGACATCCTCATACCACCACCCACGGATCCATTCCAGGCACCTCGAGTGGCGCTCAACCGGCTCATCCCGTTTGCTCCGGACGCCGATCTCGACCACCGGAAAGTCTCCTCAGGGGTGGCCACCTTCGTCGTGCCCGGGCGGTTTTTCTATCTGCTGGGTGACGGTGCGTGCGTGCGGGTGGAGCCGGCCGATCCCGCTATCAAGCCCGGGGATTGGGTGGAGGTGGCGGGATTCATCGATACGACACGCATTCTCGCGGCGTTCAGCGGGGCGCTGGTGCGGGTGGTTGGCAAGGGCCAGGTGCCTTCGCCCGACCAACCGCAAATCGCCGAGATCCTCAATCCGAAGGTGCGCAGTTGGGAGGAAATGGTCGCCGAGCCCGGCCATTCGGATAGCAACGGCCGGTTGATCCGCCTGGTGGGAGTGTTGCGGCGGGTCATGCCGCGGGACAAGGAGGCCAAGGTGACATTGGTGATCGAATCGGGCAAGGATTTGGTGCAGGTGCTGCTGCCGGTTGCGGATGAGCAAACAGCGCGCGCAGTGGCACAGTGGGTCGAAGGGTCGGTGGTTGAAGTCACTGGCGTCTGTGAATTGGAAATGGTCCGCCTGGATGAGTTGCCATGGTTTTCCATCGCCGGGTTTCACCTTTGGCTGTCCTCGCCACGTGACCTGCGGGTGGTTTCCACGCCGCCGTGGTGGACGCCGCAACGGATGGCATTGATTCTAACGGTAGTGCTGCTGGTGTTGGCGCTGGCTTTGGTTTGGGGGTATGCGATGCGCCGGCAGGTGGCGCGCCGGAGTGGGGAGTTGGCTGAGGAAATCGCCGCCCGCGGGGCCGCCACGCTGGAGTTCGACGCGATTCTGGGCGAGAGGCGGCGCTTGGCCAATGATTTGCATGACACCCTGGAGCAGGCGTTGACCGGGTTGGCGCTGCAACTCGAGATCACCGAGCGCGCCATGGGGAGCGATCCCGGACTCAGCGCCCGACATTTGCATTTGGCCCAACAGTTCCTTGAGCGGAGCCGCCGGGAGGTCCACCGCACCGTGTGGGACTTGCGTGCCCACGGCTTGGACGGCCGGGATTTTCTGGATGTCCTGCATGAACGGGTGGCCGACATGGTGGAAGGTTCCGCAGTCGGCATCACTGTTGATAGGGAAGGAACGGCCTTCGCCTTGCCGGATCTGTTAGCCGGAAACCTGCTGCTGCTCGCCCAGGAGGCCGTCACCAATGCCCTCAAACACGCTGCCCCCGGAAAAATCGAGATCCGCCTCAAATTCTCCGATGCCGCAGTGGAGCTCTCAGTCAAGGACGATGGCCGTGGCTTTGACAGGCTCACCGCCCCCGGGCAATATGACGGGCATTTCGGCCTGCAGGGGATGCACGAACGGGTCAAGCGGCTCGCTGGCTGGCTTGCGATCCACAGTATTTCCGGACAAGGCACACTGATCACCGTGCGGGTGCCGTTGCCGGACGACCCGCCGCATGCCGGCACCTGACCTGGCAGACCAACAGCTCATCCGCGCTTTTCAGATTGAATCGCCCGGCCACTTCGGCTATCCAAGCCGCAGATGGCTGAGAAAATCCGCATCCTCATCGTTGACGATCACTCCATGGTCCGCATGGGCATGGCCAGTTTGCTGGCCATGGAGGCAGACATGGAGGTCGTCGCCGAGGCCGAGGACCTCGCACAGGCCGTTGGCGCCTTCACGCAATCCCGGCCGGATGTGACCTTGATGGATGTGCGCATGCCGGGCGGCAGCGGCTTGGACGCTCTGGTCCGGATCCGCGCGGTTGCGCCAGAGGCCCGCGTGGTGATGCTCTCGACCTTTGATTTGGAGGAACCGATCCTCGCCGCCTATGCGGCGGGCGCGTGCGGCTATCTGCTCAAGTCGATCAGGGGGGCCGAGTTGGCGGCGGCCATCCGCCGGGTACATGCGGGCGAGCTGTGTTTCCCCCCCGCGTTGCAACGCCACGTCGCCGCCCGCGGCCGGACCAAACCACTGACCCCGCGCGAAGTCGAAATCCTCGATCTCATCCGCCGCGGCTTTTCTAACAAGGAGATCGGGCAAATGCTCGGAATCACGGAAAACACCGCCAAGTTCCACGTCAAGGCCATCCTGGCGAAACTCGAGGTCACCGACCGTGCCGAGGCCGTTGCCGCAGCGTTCGAGCGCGGGTTGCTGCAGGTGGATTGAACGGCCTCCGGCCCCTACCCGATCGGGCAGTTGGCAGGATGGTGGATTTGCCTACCCTGAATCAAATCCGGCGTGGCTATCGACCCTGTTAGCCTATTCCCTGCGGCGCATCCCGAAAGTGGACCAACCATCCCCTTCGTGCCCTGCCCCATGCCGGACTTTTCCTGATGAATCAACCCAAAAAAAACACCCTATGAAAATCAAGCATCTGTCATTTCTCTCCGTCTGCGGAGTCATCGTGTTCACCGCCAGCAGCGTCAAGGGCGCGGCAATCAACCAGACCACCAGCGATGCATTAGGATTTAGTTCCTTCAACTCCGCCGGAATCACCCAGCAGGAAACCGCCACTGCGGCGGGCACCATCACCACCGCCGGGAGCCTGGCCGTGACGGTCACCTCCGCCAACGTGACCGGCAGCCCGCTCACCATCAACGTGCCGGTGGCCCTGGGCGATACCGCCGCGATTTGGTCGCCCAAGGTGGTGACGGCGTTGAATGCGAATGCGGCGATTGCCGCGCAGTTCACCGC
>CAIVSK010000193.1 GCA_903908495.1 Akkermansiaceae bacterium | reverse complement strand
GGTGAGCACCTTGGGGTGGCGCGCCTCGCCTTCGAGCACCGCGTAGCCGGTGTTTCTAACTGCAGGATCGATGGCTAGGACGCGCATGGGGGATAAACCTAGAATGGAAAATTGAATGGGTGGCCGCGGCGTTTTTTTACCACAGATTTCACGGATTGAAGAGGATTACACGGATAAGATGGTTCTGATCTATCAAGTCTCAGGCTGACCCAAATGGTGAATGCCAAATAATTCATAACTTATCCAATATCTGTGGAATCTGTGGTTTGTATTTCCTTTCAAGCACCAGAGCCCGGCGGGCCGGGTGTGGAACGTTCCGTAAAGGGAAAATAGAAAACTGGTATCGGTTGAAACTACCATTTGCCTGCCGCATCGTGAATGAGTTGAGAGGACTCCTCGGCGGTAAGCATGGGCTCAGCGCTGCGGTCACGCGAGACCGCGGGACTTTCCGACCAATCCACTATCGCGGGTGGCGCGGGTTTTTCCGGGATCAAGCGGGCGACGGGCTTGCCGCGCTGGGTGATGAGAATTTCCTCACCTGCATTGATCCAGCCGAGGAGACTGGTGTAATGGTTGCGGAGGTCCCTGACGGTGGCGGTTCTCATGGTGCTACAAGCGGGTAGCACATGGGGAGACCGGTGGCAAGGGGCTATTTCCGCTTCTTGCCGCCGCCCATTTTCTTGCGGCGCACCGGCTTGATGGGTGTTTCATCCAACAACGCGGTGTAGATGTAGGGGAAATTGTCCAGCTTGCGGCGCGGGATTTTCTGCTCGATGAAAAACTCGACGGCCTTGGCGTAGTCGAGTTCGTCGGCGGTTAGAATGGTGAATGCATCGCCCTCGGCTTCGGCGCGGCCGGTGCGGCCGATGCGATGGACGTAGTCTTCGGCGTTTTCGGGGACGCGGTAGTTGATGACGTGGGAGACGCCGGAGATATCGATGCCGCGGGCGGCCACATCGGTGGCGACGAGGATTTCGAAGTCGCCTGCCTTGAATCCGGCGAGGGCCTTCATGCGGTCGACCTGGTTGATATCGGAGTGCATGGCGGCGACCTTTTGCTGGCCGGTGCTCTTGATGAGTGAGGTGAGTTCGTCGGCCTCCTTGCGGGTGCGGGTGAAAATCATCACTGAGTGGTAGTCGGTCTGTTTGAGCAAATCGAGCAGCAGTTCATCGCGCTGGTCCATGGCCACCGGGTAAAACGCGTGGGTGACGGTGCTGGGGATCGAGCGGCGGGCGATTTCGACGGTGATCGGATCGGTGAGGCACCATTGGGCGAAGGTCTGGATCGCCGGCGGCATGGTGGCGGAGAAAAACAAGGTCTGGCGGCCTTCCCACGGGCACAGGTTGACGATTTTGCGCACCTGCGGGAGGAAGCCCATGTCGAGCATGCGGTCGACCTCATCGAGGACGAGGGACTTGAGTTCGCCGAAGCGCATGGTGGCCCGGTAGAAATGGTCGACGAGGCGGCCGGGCGTGGCCACCACGATGTCGGCACCGGCGGCGAGTTGCTCGGATTGGGTTCCCAGACCCACGCCGCCGTAGAGCAGGGCGACTTTCAGGCCGGTGTGTTTGCCGTACTTCTCGAAGGATTCGGCCACCTGGTGGGCGAGCTCGCGGGTCGGCTCGAGGACCAGAATTTGGGGTTTGCCGAGTTTTTCGAGTTTGGAGAGGAGGGGCAGGGCGAAGGCGGCGGTCTTGCCGGTGCCGGTCTGCGACGCACCGATGACGTCGCGGCCTTCGATGATGATCGGAATGGCCTGCACCTGAATCGGTGTAGGTGTGGTGTAACCTGATTCTTTAACGGCTTCCAAGACGGCTGCGGAGAGCCCAAGTGTGTCAAATCCCATGCGGGAGCCGTAGTAATGGGGAAAATCGCCGGGGTCAAGAAGTGATTTTGCAAGTGATTGTGCGGCAGGCACGATGCAGAGGAGGGACAAACCGCTTTCTTTTGGTAGGAAATGGTTTGGTCAATCATTGGAACCATTTATTGAGCACGTCCAGATAATTAGCTGGGTCTAAGGGCAATCCAAGGCCCGCCGGTCGCCATTTCCCGCTGCCGAAACCACCTCAGAGGGCGGCCTCGGAGTCGTTCGTGCAGCTGCCAAAGTCCGGCCACGGCTCGGTCTGGCGGCCTTCATTGCGCATGAAGTCGCGCAGGATCGCGTCCGGGGTCATGTAGACAGCTCAGGGGCGGCGCAGGCATGGAGTGCGGTGGCAAGCGCCAGCGCGACACCGCTATGGCTGAATCCCACCGCGCACTGCGGCCTGCCACCAGGGCCGGTTCGTCACCAGGCTACCACGTTCTCCGGCCCGGGCGATGCTATCCGCCAGGCGGCGTGGACCTGCCGGGCCCCCCGGAGCGCTGCCGGTTGAGCCAAAGCGGCGTGGCGGGCTCCGCCCCTTCCCGCCGCACTCCATGCATTGACCTACGCGGTCACGGCGCTGCGGTCGTCATTGAGGCCGGATTTTTCGATGAAGTAGTCGTAGCCGCCAGTGTAGCGGGTGACCACGCCATTGTTGATGTGGAGGGTGGTTTCGGCGAGGGTGCGGATGAAGTGGACGTCGTGGGAGATGAACACGAGGGTGCCCTGGTAGTTTTTGAGGGCGGCCACCAGCGAGTCGATGGAGAGGATGTCGAGGTGGGTGGTGGGCTCGTCCATGAGCAACAGGTTGGGCGGGTCGACGAGGAATTTGACGAGGTTGAGGCGGGATTTTTCGCCACCGGAGAGGATGCCGCAGCGTTTTTCCACGTCGGTGCGGCGGAACAGGAACGAGCCGAGGATCGAGCGGGCCTCCTCGTCGCGCAGCGTCGGACAGATTGCCAGCACCTCTTCGAGCACCGTGTTGTCCTCGTTGAGGGCCTCCGAGCGGTGCTGCGAGTAGTAGCCGATCTTGGTGGCGTAACCCACCTCGCGCTTGCCGGCATCAATCGGGATGTGGCCGGCCAGAATCTTGAGCAGTGTGGTCTTGCCCGAGCCGTTGGGGCCGACGAGCACGACGCGGTCGCCGCGCTCGATGGTGAGGTCGAGGTCCTTGTAGATCCGCTTGTCGCCGTAGGACTGGCCGACTTTTTGGAGGTCGATGACCTTCTGGTTGGAGCGCGGCGGTTGCGGGAAATTGAACTTGAACGGCTTGCGCGGGGTGCGCGGCTTTTCGATGCGCTCGAGCTTTTCGAGGAATTTAATCCGCGACTGGACCTGGGCGGCCTTGGAGCCGATCTGGCGGAATCGGTCGATGAACTCCTGATGCCCCTCGATTTCTTTGCCCTGATTGCGGTAGGCCTGGACTTGGATGTCGTAGCGTTTCTCCCGCTGTTCCAGAAACGACGAGTAGTTGCCGGTGTATGAGATGAGTTTGGCGGCATCGGGGTCGATTTCCACGACGGTCTCGACGATGGCATCCATGAAATCGCGGTCATGCGAAATCATCAGGATGGCCCCGGAATAATTCAGCAGGTAGCGCTGCAGCCACAGCAGCGAGAGCAGGTCGAGGTGGTTGGTCGGCTCGTCGAGCATCAGCAGGTCCGGCTCCATGACCAGCAGGCGGGCGAGGTGGGCGCGCATGACCCAGCCGCCGGAGTATTCGCGGGCCGGGCGGTGGAAATCGGCCTCCTTGAAGCCTAGGCCGGCGAGGATTTTTTTGGCCTTGGGCTCGTTTTGGTAGCCGTTGAGGTGGTTGAATTGGTCTTGCGCCTTGGCAAAATCCGGGTGCGAAAGGTCGCCGGTTTTCTCGTGTTCGCGCATGGTGCGCAGGATGTCGATCATTTCCGGGGTGATGCCCATGGCGATTTCGATGATGGTTTCATCGGTGGGCTCACCGCTTTCTTGGGGCAGATAGCCGGTGATCGAGTACTGGTCGCGCTCAATGCTGCCCTCGTCGGGGCCGTCCTCGTCGAGGATCATGCGGAACAAGGTGGATTTGCCGGCTCCATTGGGGCCGACCAGTGCCACGCGTTCGCCCCAGTTGATGGACAGTTCCGCGTCGCGGAGCAAGGTGCGGCCGCCGAGGGTCTTGGAGAGCTTGTGAATGGTGAGCACAGGCCGGATGTAGAGGAGGATGGCGCTGTGGGCAAGAAATTCGACACAGCGGCTCCAGCTGAGGGGGGGGATTCTGCGAGGATTAGGCTTGACGCCTGCGCGGATTGTTGGGTTTTATCGGCATCCGATTTACCGACATGCTTACAATATCAGTCTCCAAATTTTCGATGGCACGCAGTTTTGTGCGTTTTGCCGGCCTGTTGTGTCTTGTATTTGCCGTGCAGACGGGCGGATTGAAGGCGCAGGACTTCGAGGGGAAAAAGATTTCGACGGTGGAGGTTCGTTACAAGGGGCCCAAGACGGTGGACGAGGCGCGCATTCGCAACCTGATGAGTTCCAAGGCCGGCACGGTCTATTCGTCGGAGCGGCTGGACGCGGACGTCAAGGCGCTGTACGAATCGGGGCTGGTGGAGGACGTCAGGTTTCTGGCGGAGCCGGTGGGTGAGACGTTGCGGCTGATTGCGGAAGTGACGTCGCGTGCCGAGTATGTGGCGATTGGCTTTGTGGGCAATACGGTGTTCACGGATCAGAAGCTGGCGAAGGAAAGCAAGCTCAAGAGCCGCGGCATTCTCAGCGACGAGGTGATCTTGGAAGCACGCCGCAACATCGAAAAATATTACAACGGCTACGGTTATCCCGATGTGACGGTGACGCACCGGATGCAGCCGACGGCCCAGCAGGGCAAGGCTGATCTGATTTTTGTGATTGATGAAGGCAGCAAGAATGAGATCCGCAGTATACGCTTTGAGGGCAACCACGCCTTCACCGGTCCGGAGTTGCGCAAGGAGATGAAAGTCAAACCCAAGGGGTGGTTTTCCTGGTTGACGAAGTCCGGGCGGTTTGAGAGCGGGCAATTAGACACCGACTTGGATGCGATTCTGGATTACTACAAGAGCAAGGGGTATCTGCGGGCGAGCAGTCCGGGGATCCGCCGCGAGCCGGTGCGTGACGGCCGGGTCGACCTGATCATCCCCATCGTCGAAGGCGAAAAATACACCGTGGCCTCGGTGGGCTTTGGCAAAATGACCGTGTTCAAGCCCGAAGAACTCGTTCCAGCCCTCACTCTGGTGGCCAATAATGCATATTCCTCCAAAAAAATGCGCGCGGATATCACGATGATCCGCAGTTACTACGGCTCGCGTGGCTACGCCGATGCCGCCGTGTCCCCCGACATCGCCGACGCCGGCCCCAACCGCGTGTCCATTACCTATAAGATCAGCGAAGGCACCCGCTTCCATGTCGGCCGCGTCAACATCAAGGGCAATTCCAAAACCAAGGACAAGGTGATCCGTCGCGAAGGCACCCTCCAGCCAGGCGACTGGTTCAACTCGGTGGAGCTTGAAACCACCAAGGCCCGCCTCACCAATCTGCAATATTTCCAGAGCGTGGACGTGACCGGTACCCCCGCTGGCGGCGGCTATCGCGACGTGGACATCCTGGTTGACGAGAAATCCACCGGCTCGGTGGGCGTGGGCTTCGGCTTCAGTTCGATCGACAGCATCGTGGGCTTCCTGACATTGGAGCAAACCAACTTCGACTTGTTCAACGCGCCGAACTTCACCGGTGGTGGCCAGCGCTTTTCGATGAACCTGCGTGCGGGCAGCACCCGCACCGACTTCACCATGTCCTTGGTGGAACCCTGGTTCCTCGACCGCAAACTCGCCTTGGGCGGCGAACTGTTCTTCCGCCAGTCGAACTATTTCAGCTCCTACTACGAGCAGACCAATATGGGTGCCGCCATTTCGCTGCGCAAGCCGGTCGGCGACCACAGTTCCCTCAAGCTGGAATACCGTCTCGAGGACGTCAAAATCAATGTCGCCAGCAACACGCCGCCGCAGTCGGAGTATGTCGTCGGCAACGAGGATGGCTCGTTCGTGCGCAGCGGCTTGGCCTTGAACTATCTGTATGATGCCCGCGATAGCAACATCATGCCGCGCAGCGGTCAGAAAATCGATGCCACCGCCACTCTGGCAGGCATCGGCGGCGATGTGAACAGCTTCACCATCTCGCTCCAGGCGCAAAAATATTGGAACCTCAAGTGGGATTCGATCTTCTCGGTCAGCGGCGAACTGGCCTCGGTGGAGGGTCTGAATGGCGACGACGTTCACGTGTTTGAGCGGATGTTCCTCGGCGGCGGCCGCACCTTGCGTGGCTTCAAGTTCCGCGACGTCGGCCCGCGGGACAATCCTAACAGCACGGACGAAGCCATCGGCGGCAAGTCGCTCGGCTACGTGTCGTTCGAATACACCGTGCCGATCATCGAGACGGTGCGGGCAGCGGTGTTCTACGACACCGGCTTTGTGAACACCGCCAGTTGGGATTTGAGCCCGAGCAACTTGTACAGCGATTTTGGCTTCGGCGTGCGCTTGCGCCTGCCGATCAGCCCGATGCCCCTGGCCTTGGACTACGCGCTGCCACTGCAAACGCCCAACAGCCAGGCGGACAAGGGCGGCCAGTTCAACTTCTATCTGCTCTATCAGTATTGAGGCGTGGCTGCGTGGCTGGTGGCGTCCCGCCGCCATGGCCCATGAGCAGGGCAAGGGCAGCCGCCTGGCGGCCTTTCCTTGCTCATCTCATGGCAAATGTGGGCAGGATGCCCACTCTCCGTGAAGGCACCCTCAAGGAGTGGTGGCGTCCCGCCCAATACTGCTGACTTAGCGCGCTCTGATCGGAAAACTGGCGTCCCGCCTGTGACGGAAGACAGCGCGTCCCGCCTGTCCGCGCTTGAAACGACAGGCTGGAAGCCCGTCGTCCATGACAGGCAGGATGCCTATCCTCCCGCTAAGTCAGCAGTATTGGGCCCTCCGCCTG
>CAIVSK010000192.1 GCA_903908495.1 Akkermansiaceae bacterium | reverse complement strand
GGCTACACGGGGGCACAGGCTGACACAGTGGCGGCTTGTTGGAACCCTACAGAAAGCCCTGAAACACAGGGGTTTAGCTACGTTCTGACACACTCAGACACGGTCCCGGACAATCGGCCAAATGGCTCCGGCGGTAGGGATACACCCCATAGCCACGACGGCGTGCAGAGCGCAAGCTGTTGCAGTTGACACCAAGCACCCCCAAATCATTGAAACCATGAACAAACAATCACAAGCACTCCGCCATGACATGGAGCAACTCGCCCACGACGCCAACGCGCTGGTGGCCGCAACTGCCGACCTGGCCGGCGATCACGTCGGGGATGCCCGCAAGCGGCTTAGCGCCGGATTGGATCGGATCAGGGAAATCTATGCAGTCGCCCGCGCCAGGACCGTCGATGGCTCCCATGCGGCCGATGTGGCCATGCACGACAACCTCTATCAAACCATCGGGATCGGCATTGTGGCAGGAGCTCTGGTCGGTTTTCTGCTCGCCACCCAAACCCATTGCCGGCGCGAGTAGCAGCGCTGGAACCAGCCTCTGCTGGCCCTGCCCTGGCTGGGCGACCCGGTGGGCACCAAAGCCAATGGCTACGGCGTCTATGACTTCCGCTTGTCCCCCGCGGCGGCCACCTCCAAGCTCGTCGGCTACGGCGCGCCGCCAGGCTTGCTGGCAATCCGCAACGCCGCACCACCCTAACATCAAGCGCGCTCACAGACAGGTCGGGTTTCACCCCATATCGGCGGCGGCGGGTGTGGGTTAGCGTCAGAACTACAAGCCGACGCAATCCTTCGCTCAGTGCGGTTGGCAAGCAATCACACCATGCAACCGTTCTCACTTCGCTGGCAAACCTGGATGGCACGACAAGCACGCCCGCGTCCCCGCGCCAGCGAGCCGCCCTTGCGCGACGAACTCTTCAGCGTCGAACAGCTCGCGCGCCATGCCAGCGGCCTGGCCACCAGCCACCAACTCGCCACCCGCCACAGCACCAACAGCCTGCTGGCTCAATTGGCCGAAAACGAACGGGTCCTGCGCGCCTTCAATCACCTCACCCGCGCCGTCAACCCGACCCGCCGCATCACCTCCGCCGCCGAATGGCTGCTGGACAATTTCTATCTGCTAGAAGAACAAATCCAGCTGGCCAGGCGGCATCTGCCGCGTGGCTATAGCCGCGAACTGCCGCGCCTGCTCAACGGCCCGTCCGCCGGGCTGCCGCGGGTTTACGACATCGTGCTTGAATTGATCTCGCACGTGGACGCCCAGATTGACGAGGGGCCGCTGCGGGCGTTCATCGCATCCTATCAATCACTGGATTCGCTGACCCTCGGCGAGTTGTGGGCCGTGCCCATCATGTTGCGCCTCGGCCTGATAGAGAACCTGCAGCGCATCGTCACCCGGCTGACCATCGCCCACGAGGCGCGCGGCCTTGCCGGCCTGTGGGTGCAACGTCTGCAAGACATGGAAGAACACAACCCGGCGCACCTGGTGGTGGTGGTGGCGGACATGGCCAAGTCCGACATCGCGCTGAGCCCGGCGTTCGTGGCGGAATTCTGCCAACTTCTCTCCCGCCACAGCCCGGTATTACATCTGGCACGCAGTTGGGTCGAGCACCGATTGATCGAGCAAGGCTTGTCCATCGAGCGGATGGTCGATTTGGAAAGTCAGGGGCAGGCGGCCGACCAGGTATCAGTCAGCCACTGCATTGCCAGCCTGCGGTTCCTCAGTGCGACCAACTGGAAGGATTTTGTGGAGGCCCTAAGCGGAGTTGAAACGACGTTGCGGGGCGACCCGGCGGGATATTATGTGCAAATGGACTTTGCGACCCGTGACCGCTATCGGCACGCGGTGGAAGCCATTGCCCGTCACAGCCAACTGGCGGAAGCCGAGGTGGCACTACTCGCCGTGCAACTCGCCGCTGACTCCACCCGCCGCGGCGGAGACGACGAGCGAGAGGGGCACGTCGGATTCTATCTGATCGACAAGGGCCGCGCTGTGCTGGAACGCGCGGCCAAGGCGCGCTGGCCATGGCGCACGCGCCTCGAGCAAGGCATCCAGCGCCTGCCCATGGCGTTCTATGCGGGCGGGATTGCACTGCTGACACTGGCGGCAAGCGGCGAATGGCTGCTGCAGGCCCAAATCCGCAATACCCACGGTTGGACGCTGGTTTTTCTAACCGCGGTGTTCGCGGTGTGCGCCAGCCAATTGGCGGTGGCATTGATGAACTGGCTGTGCACCCTGCTGGTACTGCCCCGGCTGCTGCCGCGCTTGGACTACACCTCCGGCATCGCGGCGGAGTGCCGCACGATGGTGGTGGTGCCCACCATGCTCACCAACGCGGGCGGCTTGGATCACCTGCTGGAAACCTTGGAAATCCATTATCTGGCAAATCGCGACGAGCACCTGCACTTTGCCTTGCTAACCGACTTCCGCGACGCGGCGACGGAACATCTGCCAGAGGATCAAGAGTTGCTGCAGCGGGCGTGCACCGCAGTCATGCAGCTCAACCGCAAGTATCAGGCTGACCTACCCGACCGTTTCTACCTGTTTCACCGCCCGCGCCGCTGGAATGCCAGCGAAGGCAGCTGGATCGGCTATGAGCGCAAGCGCGGCAAACTCACCGACTTCAACGCCCTGTTGCGTGGAGAGGCCGGCGAGTGCTTTAGCGCGAGGGTCGGCAACCCCAGCGTGCTGCCATCAATCAAATATGTCATCACGCTGGATACCGATACCCAATTGCCGCGCGACTCCGCGCGCCGCCTGGTGGGCACCATGGCCCATCCGCTGAACCGGCCGGTGTTTGACCAGCAGCGTGGCACGGTGGTGGAAGGCTACGGCATTCTCCAGCCGCGCGTGGGGGTGAGCCTGCCCAGCGCCCGGCGCTCGTGGTTTGTCCGGCTCTTTGCCAGTGACGCGGGCATCGATCCGTACACCCGGGTGGTATCCGATGTCTATCAGGACATCTTCCGCGAAGGGTCCTTCATCGGCAAGGGCATCTACGATGTGGATGCCTTCCAGCACGCCCTACACGGCCGCTTCCCGGAAAACACCGTGCTCAGCCACGACTTGCTGGAATCGTGTCACGCCCGCTCCGCGCTGGTCAGCGACGTGGAGCTCTTCGAGGCCTATCCCTCCCGCTACGACGTGGACATGGACCGGCGCCACCGCTGGATGCGCGGCGACTGGCAGATTGCGCAATGGCTGCTACCCCGCGTTCCCGGCTCAGCTGCCGGGCGCATGGCCAATCCGCTCACGCCATTGTCTCAATGGAAGATCCTGGACAACCTGCGCCGCAGCGTGGTGCCCGTCGCGATGACGCTCTTAATGCTAGGCGTGTGGCTGTTTGCCACGCAGCTCGCCGGCCTCGCGGCGTTATGGCTGCTGACCGTCGTCGCCGTGCCAGGACTGCTCTCGTCCATCGTCGCTCTGATTCGCAAGTCGGCGGATCTGCCGTGGTCGATCCATTGGCGGGTGGTGGGCGGCGCGTGCGCCCGTCAACTCGGCCAGGTTTGCCTCAGCCTTGCGGTGCTTCCCTACGATGCATTCATCAGCGTCGATGCGATCGGCCGCACGCTGTGGCGCGTGCTGGTGACTCACCGGCGGCTGTTGGAATGGAAAACGTCAAGCGACTCCGAACAGACCCGCCGGGCCGATCCGGGCCGCTTCTATGCCACCATGTGGATCGCCCCCCTGCTCGCGTTGTCACTCGGCGGGTGGCTTGGCCTGATGCAAGCGGCCTATCTGCCATACGCGCTGCCGCTGCTGGCGGCCTGGCTGATCGCACCGGGGTTGGCCTGGTGGATCAGCCAGCCGATCCAGACTCCAGCAGTCGATCTAACACCTGACCAGCAGGCGTTTCTGCGCAGTACCGCCCGCAAGACCTGGCATTACTTCGAGACACTGGTCACTGCGGCGGAGAACTGGCTGCCGCCTGACAATTTTCAGGAGGTACCCGCGCCGGTCATTGCCGCGCGCACCTCGCCCACCAACATGGGCATGGCACTGCTGGCCAATTTGGCGGCGCGCGACTTCGGCTATCTGGCGGTGAGCGGCCTGATCCAACGCACGCACGACGCGTTGGCCACCATGCAGCAACTCGAACGGCACCGCGGCCACTTCTACAACTGGTATGAGACGCGCAGCCTCAAGCCCATGCTGCCGCTCTATGTTTCGAGTGTGGACAGCGGCAACCTCGCCGGACACCTGCTAACACTCGGCGCCGGACTCAGGGAGGAGGCCGCCACCCCCATTTTCACCGGCGCGGTCTTCGCCGGCTTGCGAGATTCCGTGGAAAACGTCAGGGACTTCGGCCGCGAAAGCGCCACTCTCACTCAACTCGATGCCGAACTGGCGCTCGCCCCCGGCACCTTGCGACCGGCGTTAGAACTATTGCAGCGGGCGGCCGCACGGATCACCGCGCTCGCCACCTTGCTTGACGACGAGACGAGCGAATTCAAGACATGGGTGCTTACTCTCAAAGCCGATTGCGACGCTCACCTGGCAGACCTGCTACTGTTGGCACCGTGGCTGGCGTTGCGCTGCCCGGACTGCAAGGCGGCGGCCAATACCGGCACGCCGACGACGACCGCCAGCGTCCGCCTCGCGGAATTGCTGGCCAGCCTCGACCAGCCACCGACCCTGGCGCAGGTGGCCGACCTCGCTCTAACGGTTGAACCGCTGATTGAAGCGGCGTTGCGAGACATCCCGAGCGATGCGCCACAGGCGGCCGCGGCAGACCCAGCGCCTCTCACCGAACTGCGGCGCTGCGTGGGTGAGGCCAGCGCGCATGCCCGCCAGCGCCTGCTCACCTTGGAAGGCCTAGCCAAACAATGCGATGAGCTGGCGGCCATGGATTTCACCTATCTGTTTGATCCCTCGCGGGACTTGTTTTCCATCGGATTCAACGTCACCGAACGGCGCCGTGACGACAGCTACTACGATTTGCTCGCCTCGGAGGCGCGCCTGTGCAGTTACGTGGCCATTGCCTTGGGCCAGGTCCCACAGGATCACTGGTTCAAGATGGGCAGGTTGTTGGTCGCCGCGCGGGGCACTCCGATTCTGGCTTCATGGAGTGGTTCGATGTTCGAATATCTGATGCCACTGCTGGTGATGCCAAGCTATGAAAACACCATCCTCGACCACACCTGCAGGGCTGCGGTACAACAACAAATCATGTATGGCAAACTGCGCGGCGTGCCTTGGGGAATTTCCGAATCCGGCTACAACCGCATCGACACCCAGTTTAACTATCAATACCGAGCCTTCGGAGTGCCTGGCCTCGGCTTGAAGCGCGGGCTTGGTGAGGACCTGGTCATCGCACCCTACGCGTCGGTCATGGCACTGATGATCGCGCCACTGGAAGCGTGTGCGAACCTGCGTCGCCTGGCTGCCGACGGGCGGACCGGCACTTATGGCTTTTACGAGGCCGTGGATTACACCGCCACCCGCATGCCACCGGACAAAGCGAGCGTGACCATCCGCTCGTTCATGGTCCACCATCAAGGCATGAGTCTGCTCGCCCTGGACTTTCTGTTGTGCAACGCGCCGATGCAACGCCGCTTCCTGGCCTGTCCCATGCTCAAGGCCGCCGACCTGCTGCTGCAGGAGCGGGTGCCCACCGCCGCCGGCAGCGTGGTTGCCGACGACTTGACTCCGGAAATGGCGAGAGTGCCGGATGGCGAGGCGGAAAATGCGATGCGGGTGTTCACGGATCCGACCTCACCGGCACCGGAGGTTCATCTCCTCTCCAACGGCCGCTATCACGTCGTGGTCACCAGCGCCGGCGGCGGCTACACCCGCTGGCACGACCTGGCGCTGACCCGCTGGCGCGAAGACAGCACCCGCGATCACTGGGGAACCTTTGTCTATGTCCGCGATGTGGCCACCGGGGAATTCTTCTCCACCGCCTTTCAGCCAACCCTGCAAGCGACCGAAACCTATGAAGCCATCTTCACCCAGGCCCGCGCCGAATTCCGCCAACTCCAAGCCGGCCTGGAAATCCACACCGAAATCTGCGTCTCACCCGAAGATGACATCGAATTGCGGCGCATCAAACTGACCAACCGCAGCAGCATGGAGCGCGTCATCGAACTGACCAGTTATGCCGAAGTGGTGCTCGCGACGGCAGCCTCCGACGCGGCGCATCCCGCCTTCGGCAACCTGTTCGTGCAAACCGAATTCGTGCCGGCCTCATCGGCGATCCTGTGTACCCGCCGCGCCCGCACCGAGGACGAACACCCGCCATGGCTGCTGCATCTAATGGTCGGGCATGGCACTGAGGTCGGCGAAGTCTCCTGCGAAACGGACCGCAGCCGGTTTGTCGGGCGCGGCGGCGATCTAGCCAATCCAGCAGCCATGCGCAGCCATGCACCCTTGTCTAACACGGTTGGCTCCGTGCTCGATCCCATCATCTCGCTGCGCCGCAGCCTCACCCTGCCACCCCACGCCACAACCATCATCGACTTGGTCTTCGGGGTCACCGAGAGCCAGGATACCGCGCTGGCTTACGTCGAGAAATACCAGAGTTCGCGCATGGCGGACCGCGCGCTGGATCTGGCGTGGACCCACAGTCAGGTCACCTTGCACCATCTCAACGTGTCGGAAGCCGAAGCCCAACTGTATGATCGTCTGGCAGGGGCCTTGATCTATGCCGACCCCTCGCGGCGCGCCAACCCCGGCGTGTTGCTCAACAACCGCAAAGGCCAAAGCGGCCTCTGGAGCCACGGCATCTCAGGGGATGCGCCCATCCTGCTGCTCCACATCAGCGATGAATCGAAAATCGAGATTGTGAGGCAAGTGATCCGGGCCCACTCCTATTGGCGGATGAAGGGCTTGACCGTCGATCTGGTCATCCTCTATGAGGACGTTTCAACCTACCGACAGCCCCTGCAAGAGCAAATTACCAGCCTGATATCTTCGGGCATTGAAGCCCAGGTCCTCGACAATCCGGGCGGCATCTTTGTGCGCAGACTCGAACAAATTCCCAACGATGACCGAGTGTTGCTGCAATCCGTGGCGCGCGTCGTGCTCGATGACGAGCGGGGCAGTTTGGCGGACCAGATGGAACGGCGGCGGGTGTTCGGCCCACGCATCCCGGCGCTGATAGCAAGCCGCGCCGCAATGACCGCACTGCCCGCGCCGCTGCCGCACCGGGAATTGATCTTTGCTAACGGATATGGCGGCTTCACCCGCGACGGCCATGAATATATCATCACCCTCCAGCGCGACGAGGTGACGCCCGCCCCGTGGGTCAACGTGCTGGCCAACGCCACCTTCGGGACGATGATTTCGGAAAGCGGAGCTGCCTATACTTGGATAGAGAACGCCCACGAATTCCGCCTTACGCCATGGAGCAATGATCCAGTGCAGGACCCCACGGGCGAGGCGATCTACATTCGGGACGAGCAAACCGGACAATACTGGTCACCGACGCCATCGCCCGCCCGCGGTGACACGCCATATGTCATCCGCCATGGCTTCGGGTACACCGTCTTCGAGCATACCGAAAACGGCATCGCTTCTGAGTTATGGATCTATGTGGCAATGGACGCCCCGGTGAAGTTCTCAGTACTGAAACTGCGCAACGTCTCAGGCCATTCACGCCGCTTGTCGGTGACGAGCTATTCCGAGTGGGTGCTGGGCGAACTGCGTCACAAGAGCCTGCTGCACGTCCGCACCGAGGTGGACAACAAGACCGGCGCATTGCTGGCTCGCAATTACGACAACACCGAATTGCCCGGCAGAATCGTCTTCCTTGACGTCAATGACGCGACGCGCACCCTCACCGGCGACCGCAAGGAATTCATCGGCAGAAACAGCAACCTGGCCCGACCGGCAGCCATGAAGCGCGCCGGTCTCTCCGGCAAGGTCGGCGCTGGACTCGATCCCTGCGGCGCGATGCAAGTGGTGTTCGATCTGGCCGTCGCCCAGGAACGCGAAATCAGCTTCCGCCTCGGCGTCGGCCGCAATCTGGCCGATGTGCAGAGCCTGATCCATCGCTTCCGCCTGGCCGACGCCTGCCGCAACGCACTCGAAACCGTCTGGGCCCATTGGAGCCGCACCCTGTGCGCGGTGAATGTGGACACG
This sequence comes from Akkermansiaceae bacterium, assembly GCA_903908495.1. Lineage (GTDB taxonomy): Bacteria > Verrucomicrobiota > Verrucomicrobiia > Verrucomicrobiales > Akkermansiaceae > Luteolibacter. The sequence continues at coordinate 19,407 of CAIVSK010000192.1, read as the reverse complement.
CCCGACGCGGCCGTCAATGTGATGGCCAACGGGTGGCTGCTCTATCAGACGCTGAGCTGCCGCTTGTGGGGCCGCACCGGATTCTATCAGTCCGGCGGGGCCTATGGCTTCCGCGACCAGTTGCAGGATGTCATGGCGCTGGTCCACGCCGAACCGGCGCTGACGCGCGAACACCTGCTGCGCGCCGCCTCGCGCCAATTCAAAGAAGGAGATGTGCAACATTGGTGGCACCCTCCCACCGGCCGCGGCGTGCGCAGTCACTCATCCGACGACTACCTGTGGTTGCCGTACGCGACCTGTCGTTATGTGACATGTCTTGCCGACGTCGGGGTGCTTGATGAAGTCATACCCTTCCTCGATGCCCGGCAGGTCAAGCCGGATGAGGAGGCATACTATGATTTGCCGAACCGCTCCGACGAATCATCCACGCTCTATCAGCACTGCGTGCGCGCCATCGAGTTCGGCCTCAAGTTCGGCGAGCATGGGCTGCCGTTGATGGGATCCGGGGATTGGAATGACGGGATGAATTGCGTGGGCAAAGACGGTCGAGGCGAGAGTGTGTGGCTGGCGTTTTTCCTCTACGACGTGCTTACCCGCTTTGCGAGCCTCGCACGCGGCCGCCAGGATGGCGCGTTTGCCGAGCGCTGCCTCGCCCAGGCGGAACTTCTCCAACAGAACATTGAACAACACACCTGGGACGGCCAGTGGTATCGGCGCGCCTACTACGACGATGGTGAAGCGCTCGGCTCGCAAGCCAACGCGGAATGCCAGATCGACTCGCTGCCGCAAAGCTGGGCGGTGCTCAGCGGCGCCGGCGAACCGGCCCGAGCGCGCCAGGCGATGGAAGCCGTGGACCGACGCCTGGTCCGCCGCGAAGCCGGCCTGATTCAATTGTTTGATCCGCCATTTGACAAGACTCCGCACAATCCTGGCTATATCAAAGGCTACATTCCAGGGGTGCGCGAGAACGGCGCGCAATACACCCACGCGGCGATTTGGACTGCCACCGCGTTTGCGCAGTTAGGTGAGACCGAGAGGGCGTGGGAACTTTTCTCTCTGCTCAATCCCATCCACCACGGTGCCACTGCGGAGCAAATCGCCACCTACAAGGTCGAACCCTATGTCGTGGCGGCCGACATCTATGCCCTTGCGCCGCACACCGGGCGCGGCGGCTGGTCGTGGTACACCGGCGCCGCCGGTTGGATGTATCGATTGCTCATCGAGACATTGCTGGGCGTGAATCTGGAGGGCGATCAGTTGCGTCTGGCTCCCCTCCTACCAGCGGCCTGGCCGACCTGCAGAATCCATTACCGTTACCGGCAGACGATCTATCACATCACGATCACCCGCCTGGCCGCAGACTCGTCCGAACCGGCTTGCCTCTCCCTGGATGGGCAGCAACTGGTTGGCAACACCCTGCCCCTCCGCGATGACCGCCTCGAGCATGCCGTTGGAGTCGCAGTCCGTTGAACGCCCCGCCCAGCTGCGCCAGTAGGGTTTCACCCCATTGATGGCGCCGTCAACCGGAGTAGTGTGAGAGTGTGAACGATCTACCCCAAATTGAGAAGTTGAGTCTGTTGCTGGGATATAGCGACAGCGACGATGACCTGGTGCGCATGCGGCAGGAGTTGCGCGACCCTACAGGCGGCCGGGAGGGTTCGTCGCAGGACACGCCGGGCAGCGAGCAGGAGAACCCAGCCCGCGCCGGAGACCCTAGCTTTCAAGTATCTTCGCCCTCGGAGTAAGGACGGACCAACCATCCCCCCAGCTTCACCCAGCAAGCGACCCTTCCCCTCAGGTGCTGAAGAACAAATCCATTCCGCCGCCGGCGACATTGCCCGAACCGCCAACCGCCCCCCTCCCTGCGGTGGCCTCGTCGCCGCAGTGGATCGAGATTCACATCCCGCTTTTCACCATCATCAAGGTGCTTGTTGCGTTGCTGTGCGCATTTGCCGTGCATGTGCTGTGGCCCCTGTTGTTGCTGGTGTTTTTGGCGCTGTTCTTAGCCGTAACGCTGCATGCCTTCGTGGGCTGGCTGGAATCCAAGCGGATCAAGCACTGGATCAGCCTGCTGGCGGTCGTCGGCAGCCTGGTGACCGTGCTGTGCGTCGGCCTGGCGCTGCTGGTGCCGGCCCTCATCAATCAAGCCACCGCTTTCAGCCGCAATTTTCCCCAGTTGCGCGAGGCCACGCTGAACCAGATCCCGGCCGGTTGGGGCGTTCATAACAGCCTCGAGCACCTGCTGGATACGGCCAACTGGTCGGCCGCCGATCCGTGGCTGAGCCATTGTGTGTCAGCGGGCGGAGTGGCCATCAACGGCCTCGCCGATATTGCGCTGGTGCTGGTCATCGCGTTGTATCTGCTCATCGACGGCGGCAAGACCTATGAGTGGCTGCTGGCCTTTTTCTCGCCATTGCACCGCCGCAAGCTGCGGATCACCGGCCAGGAAATCTCCAAGGTGATTTTCGGCTATGTCGCCGGGCAAGTTGTCACCTCAGTGCTCGTCATGATCTTCACCTACATCGTGCTGAGCGTGTTGCAGGTGCCAGGCGCATTGATCCTGTCCATCCTGGCTGGCATTCTCGACATCCTGCCGATCCTCGGTTTCATCATCTCCACGGTGCCCGCATTTCTGTTGGCGCTGAGCGTATCACCCAAGACCGCCGCGCTGGTACTCAGCCTCTATCTGGTATTTCACATGATCGAGAACTATCTCATCGTGCCCAAGGTATATGGCAAGAGCCTGCGGCTATCCACTCTTACAGTTCTGTTGGGTTTATTGGCGGGAGTGCTGCTTGCGGGAATTCCCGGCTCGCTGGCAGCCCTGCCGCTGATCGCCTCCTATGCGGCGATCGAGCGCATCTGGCTAAAGCCATTCTTGCGGGACGGGGTTTCCGAGAAGCATGAGCTGCAAAAGGATGAGGTATTCGGCGGGAAGGAGTGAGCCCACGTAGGGTTAGACCCTATAGGCAGTACCCCCCGTCCGCAGCATCATGACGTCCGCCGCCGGAGACAGAGCAGCAACACGGAGCACACTTCGTCACTGCAATCGAACCGGCGCCCCCCCCCACCCGAACACCAAACAACACCAGACATGAAAACACGAATCCGATTCCAAACGAAGTTCCAGGCGCGGCTGAGCACCCGCAGGCAGCATGCACTCCTCGGCTCCACGCTCGCAGGATTGAGCCTGCTGTGCTTCATCACCTCAGCCACCGGGCAAGGCGTGCCGCTGGGCGCGGCGCAGAATTTCGCCATCGCGACCTATGCCGGGGTGACCAATTCGGGGCCCAGCCTTGTCGCGGGCAACGTGGCTCTCAGCCCGCTGACCGCCATCACCGGCTTCACGTTCTCGACGCCTGCGGGTGCCGGGGTGGTGACCGGGACGGTTCACTACAATGATGCGCTCGCGCAGCAAGCCCAGGCCGATGCCATGACCGCCTACAATACGCTGGCGGGGCAGGCCTATCTTCCGGCCAACAACAAGACGGGCGTGGATCTGGGCGGCTTGACTCTAACTCCGGGCGTCTACCATTTCAACAGCTCGGCCGGTTTGACCGGCACCTTGACCCTCAACACGCTGGGTGACCCCAACGCGGTGTTCATTTTCCAGATTGGCAGTTCTCTAACGACAGCGACGGGCTCATCGGTCGTGGTGACGGGTGGCGGCACTCCCAAGATCTATTGGCAGGTTGGCAGTTCGGCCACACTGAATTCAGGCACCGCCTTTGACGGCAATATTCTCGCGTTGGCCAGCGTCACCATGGGCACGGGAGCCAGTCTGGTCAACGGCAGGGCCATCGCCCTGGATGGCGCCGTTTCGCTGCTCAGCAACAACGTCACCGCTCCGGCCTTGAATGCGGCTGCCCCCGGACGTTTTTGGAACGGCGCATCCAGCAACCTTTGGTCAGCCAGCAACTGGTCGTCCACCGTGGCGGGTGTTGACCGCCTCGGCCTCGGAGCCGGCGCTGACGTGGTGTTTTCAGTCAACCCGACCGCCCCCGTACCCCAGAATCAAAACACCCTTGTTGACTCTGACACGACGATTGCAAGCCTGACGGTGAACGACTCGACGGCCGTGACCATCGGCGGCTCCAACACCCTTACCCTGTCCTCGACCGGACTTGTATCCGGCATCAATATCAACAGTGGTGCCGGCCTGACCACGATCAGCAGCAAGCTGGTGCTGGGCAGCTTGTCCCAAGTTGTCACCGTCAACAATGCGGCGGGACTGCTCATCAGTGGTGCCGTCGGCGGCAGCAACGGGCTGACCAAAGCGGGAACCGGCGTGCTGACCCTCACCGGCGCCGAGACCTACACGGGGGCCACCGTGGTCTCAAGCGGGACCTTGCAACTCGGCAATGGAATTGCAGCAGGAACTTCGATTGCCCTATCCAACTCGGTTCTCGTCGCCACCGGCTCGACCCTCGCGATCGACCTCAAGAGTAGTGAAACGTTTGGCAACAGCGTGAGCAACAACGGGCAACTCCACTGGATCCAGGCGGGAACCAACTATCAGGCATCCACCAGCGTCTTCAGCGGCGGCGGCAACATGCTGGTCACCGGCGCCGGAACGACTGTGTTGCTAGGTGTTAATAGTTTCACCGGCGGCACCGTCGTCAATACCAGCGGCAACGTCCTGGCTGGCAACCTGAGCAGCAACACGTCGACGCCGTTCGGCAGCGGGGTGCTGGCACTCAACAATGGTTATGTCGATACCTACAACTCACAACTGCTGCAGATGAACGTGGGCGGATATGTCCAGACCGGTGGCGAGATCGGCATGCACCTCGAGGGCACGACTGTCGGCACATACACCCGCTACAATGCCACTGGCACTGCGCATCTCAGCGGTGGAACGGTGTTTGTGTATGACCTCAGCGGCAACTACGTGCCGTACGGCGCATGGGTCGGCAAACCCGGCGGGGACACCCAGAACATCCTCCACACCAGCGGCGGACTGACCGGGCAATTCGCCTCCAACGCACCATATTCCAGCTTTTACAACGCGGCGTTCAAAGTGGATTTCAACTATCATCAGGGCGACACGCTGCTCTATCCGACAGTGACCTACGATCCGGCAAATGCCAACATCACCTGGGTGCAAGGCTCGTTTGCGGCGGTTCCAGGCCTGACGGCCAATCAGGCGGCAATGGGCGTCGCGCTCGATTCCTATCAAGTTAACAACCAGATGGATCCCGCCGGAATGATCACATTTCTGGACGGCCAGCCCATTGCCAGCCTGCCGGACCTGTATAACTCGCTGCTGCCCGACGAGTTGACCGCAATGTTCCAGATCGGCTTTGCAGGCGCGGACATGCAAAACACCAACATCGAACGGCATCTCGAGCAGACTCGTGGCACCCCCGCGGCCGACCAGGCATCCAGCCACGCGATCCACTCAAAAGACAGCAAGGGCGGCGTGGTGGAATCCTCACAGGTGACACCCCAGGAGAACAAGGACTGGAGTTTCTTCCTCGAAGGGTCGGGTGAATTCGTGCGGGTGGAGGACAACCTCAACGCCAGCGGCTACAAGTTCACCACCGAGCGGGTGACCCTGGGTGCCGACCTGCGCGTGAACTCGAATCTGGTGGTCGGCCTCATGGGCAGCTATGCCAACTCGAATGCCGACCTGACCAACGGCGGTTCCATCGATATGGATGGCGGCAAGGTTGCGGCCTATGCCACGGTGTTCAGCAATGGTTTCTATTTGGACGGATTGGTTGGCGCCGGCTACAATTCATACGACACCACCCGCTCGGCATTGCTCGGATATGCCAACGGCAGTGCCAAAGGCTGGGAACTCGATACCCTGCTCAACGGCGGATATGACATTCGCCAGGGCGACTGGACCTATGGCCTGACCACCTCGGTGGCTTACACCCGGGTGGAGCTGAACAGCTTCACGGAATCCGGTTCGTTATCGCCCTTGTCCTACCCCAGCCAGGACCAGGAATCACTGCGGACCAACCTCGGTGCCAAGATCTCCTATACCGCGGTGATGAATGGCATCAAAGTCACCCCGCAGGTGCGGGTGTCATGGCAGCATGAATTCCTCGACAGCACACAGTCGATGCGTTCGCAGTTCGCCTACGGCAACAGCCCGGTGTTCACGGTGGACGGGCCCGAAATGGGCAGGGACAGCGCGCTGGTCAGCGCGGGTGTCAACGTGCAAATCACCCCCAGCCTCGCCGTGTACGGGTATTACGACGGCCAGATCGGACGCGCCAACTATATATCGAACAACGTGTCCTGTGGCCTGAAGTATGACTTCTAAGCCGGCGACGCGATAGCAAGAATTCCGCAAGCGCCTCCGCCGTCAATCGGCGGGGGCTGCTTTGCGTCAGACCCAGCCACAAAGCGGATTATGACGGCACAGGCGTGGGTGCGGTCCCCACTCAGTTGGGTTTATCCCCATAGATATGTCAGGGTTCATCTCCTACGGTCTTTCTCATGACAATCCCACTGCATATTCCACGCGGGGCGATTCTCCGGTGCATGGGGTCAGTGGGTGTAGCTGACCCATTCGAGGTTGCTGATGGAATAGGCGACCTTGGAATTGGGCTGCGCGTTGATGCCGAGCATGAGGCTGCGGATGGATCCGCTGCGCAGCGTGCCATACGGGTCGGGCTTGCTCCAGGAGCCCCACAGCGCCGCTGATAGAGGGACCACCAGGGTCTGCGGAGTCCGCAAGGCCGCATCCGCGCCGGCATCCACGATGTAGGCGCTGCGATTTTCCTCGAGGAACTGGACGCGCACGACGCCGCTACCCTCGTGCATCTGCAAGGTGAAGCGCAGGGCAGCCATGGACGCGGCAGGAACATCGGCGGGGTCCAGCGCGAGCAGTGGATAGCTCCAAGGATCGGCCTCGCGGAAGCTCATATTGAAGCGCATCCCGCCGGGCTCGGGGAAATGCGTGAGAGTGCCGCCGGCCACGATGTTGTCCTGCCAGGCGGTGGCCCGCAAAGCCGCCGCAATGGGGTGGCGGCCAACCGGCACGACCGTGGCCAGATCGGCGATGACGCGGAATTGCAGCACGGGGCTCACCGTCGCACCAAAGTCGCCGCGCAGGGTAATGGCGGCACCGTTGATGAGCTCGGGTCCCGCTGCCGGCAAGGTCAGGTGAAGCGTTTGTTCGGCGCGGCCCAGGGGCGGAATTTCGGCGGCCCAGGACGCGGGCTCGACGCGCCAACCGGCAGGGAGATTGGCGACGGCAATCCTGCCCGTTGCCGTCGCGCTGCCAAAGTTGTAGGCGAAAACCGGGATCGCGGTGGTGCGACCGGCGGCGAGGCGGTGGGCTTGGGCCACCAAATCCCGGGTGGCCAAGGGAAACTGCGCCTGCAGCACGACGGGGGACGGCTTGAGGTCGCGCGGGCCGGCCACAGGCAGCGGCTTTTCGAGGCCGAGGGCTGCCGCGGTGCCGGGCTCCAGGACGGCAAAAACCGGGGCAGCACCGAGCGTGGCCAACCGGTCGGCGCCCACCGAGCGGCCCAGGCAGTCGTAGACCGCTTGGGCCTTGACCGTCGGCCCCGCCGCATCGGTCGACGCGGCCCACGCCACCAGCACGTCGCTTTCAACACCGTCGGGGTAGGCGCGGAACGCGACGACCCGCGCGGCGGAGTCGGCACGGATGGGCAGGCGGCCGAGGCAGGTGGCACCATCGAGGAAGCGGCCGACGGCCGCCAGCGCGCAGTACCCGGGACGCGGGGTCATGTCCTCGCGCAGCAACCCGAACTGGATATCGCCCTCCATGTAGTTGCCGAGGACGAAGAAGAAATGCCGGTTCACGCCGGAAAACAGGGAGGTGGCAAACGACGCCGGAATGAAGCAGGCTTGGCGCCAGGACTCTGCAGCGGTGAGGTCACCCTGCGGCTTGGGCCCGGTGGAGCGGACATGGATGCCGCACTCGCTGATCCAAATCGGCTTGCCCGCAGCAGCCCGGCGGGTGTGTGTGAACTCAACCGGGTAACTCTCGACCGGGCTGTAACTGTGGACGTTGAAAGTGTCCACGCTGGCATCCGCCTGGTTGCCTAGAATGAGGTCGGCGCCAAGCGCATCGGGGGAGTCGGCATAGACGTTCCAGCCGACGATCAGGCCGGGGTCACCGGCCTTGAACCCGAGGTAAGCCGCCTTCTGCAAGGTGCACATTTCGTCGGTGGTGTGGCCGCCAAAGGTGTCGGCGTTGGCCTCGTTCCACGGTTCCCAGGCCTGGACCTTGCCACGATAGCGGGTGGCCATTTCCCGGCAATACGTGTGCAGCACCCGCAAATCGCGCGGAAAGCGCCGGGCCGGATTCGGCCCGCTGTCCAGAACCGGATCGATGGCCCACCCCGGCGTGCTGTGAAACACCTGCAGCACCCGCAGCCCGTGGCGCGCCTGCAGGTCGGCGGCGGAATCGTAGGTGGTCGCCGTGGCCAACTCACCCGGCCTCGGCTCGGCTTCGCCCCAGGCCATGCGATCACGGACCCAGTTGACCCGCGCCATGGCGGCCAGGGTGGCAAATCGGTCCTGGCGCAGCGCGTCATTGCGGGCGAACCAGGCCGTGGCGCAGTCGACGCCAACCGGTGAGTCGGCCCGCGTCGGCAGGCTCGCGCGGGCCAAAACCGCCGCAGTACTCCAGCCGACCTCGGCCCCGGCGGCATCGCGGAAACCGATGCGGAACCAGCCGATGGCCGCCTTGCCCAGCGAAATGCTTGCAGCGTCGCCAGCCACGGCCCCGGCGGCCAAGTCCCGCCCCAATTCGTCGGTGGCGACCCATCGGCCGGCTTTGCCGCGGACGTCTGCAGGCAGGCGCAGCACCACTTCAGCCCCCTCGGTGAAAACATGGGCGAAGGCGGCATCCTGGGCGATGGCCAGCGCACGGTCAGGCCCCACGGGTGAAGGCCCCGACTGGCCCGTCGCGATGCCTCCGGCCGCGAAGATCAACAGCAACAAGGCAACGGTGGATTTGCGCAAGAATCGGCGCAGGATGCCCAACCCGGTCCATTTGGCGCTTTTTGGCAAGAAAACAGGCGTCCAGCCTGTGAAGGCTGACAGCGCGTCCCGCCTGTCGGCCGATGAAGCGCCAGGCTGGAAGCCCGTCGGCCATGACGGGAGGGACGCCTGTCCTCCTGCCCGCCGCCAAGTTTCAGATGATGTCATGTCATTTCCTCCGGTGTCACGATGTCCAAGACCTCCCTGTTTGGGGCAAGTTTCCCAGGCCGCCCGGATGGTCGCGCTGATCCCCTGCATCACCAAGCCCCCGCTTCACACCGGGGAGGTGGCGGGCACGATGAGGGTCGGCACGATCGCCTTGCGGACCATCCCCTCGGCCACGCTGCCGATGAGCAGCGAGACGACCACACCGTGCCCGTGGGAACCGAGCACCACCAGATCCGCGTTGGTCTGCTTCACATAATTCATGATGCCGTGGAGCGGGCTGTCCTCAACCAGGTGTACGCTGGTACCCGGCACATCGCCGGCGAGGGTGGTCAGGAGGTCCTCGAGTTTGCGGGCGGCGCGGCGCTTGGCTTCCTCCTGGAATTCGTGCAAGACGGGGTATTCGTCAGGAGTAAAGCCGTAAGCGGTGTAGGTGGGCTCCTGCTCGATGACGTGCAGGAGGTGAAGTTTGGCACCGTAAGCTTTCGCTAGACTACCGGCCATTTCAAGGACTCCGAGCGTGGCATTGGAGAAATCAACTGCAGCAACAATGGTTTTCATGGCAATTAGAAACTAGCATCAGCCGGCCTGATTGCCAAGCACATTCAATGCGTCACGCGCATCGGCATGAGCACATAGAGGAACGTGCCGTCAATGCGCAGCACTCCGGGGCTCATCTCGTCGATCAGATCGAGGTAAACGTCGTTGGTTTCCAGCGCGCGCAGCGGGGCCTGGAGAAATTCGGGGTTGAAGGCGATCTGCATCGGCTTGCCCTGATAGATGACGTCCATCGATTCCTGCGCCTCACCGACATCCGGCGAGTTGGCAGTGACCTCGATTTGGTTCTCACTGAACACGAGTTTGACGGAGTTGGACTTGTCGGAGGCGAGCAAGGACACGCGGCGGACGGTTTCGAGCAAGGCCTCGCGAGCGATGACGACTCGCTCGAGGGCGTCGCCGGGGATGACCTGGCGGTAATTCGGATAATTGCCTTCGATGAGTTTGCTGGCCAGCAAGCTGTCGCCGATGGTGAAGGACACCTGATTATCGGTGAGTTTGACGATGACCTCGCCGGAGTCGCCGAGCAGGCGCTGGAGTTCCTGCACCGCCTTGGTGGGGATGATCACGTCGGTTTCGTGGGACGCGGGGAATTCCAGATCGCTGTCGACCATGGCGAGGCGGCGGCCGTCGGTGGCCACCAGGGTCATTTTGCCGTCGCGGAACGAGGCGAAGATGCCGTTGAGGACGTAGCGGGTTTCATCCGAGGAGATGGCGTAGGCGGTCTTGCGCAGGCCGTCGCGCAGCACCACCTGCGGAATGCGAAACTCCTTGGATCCTTGAAAATCCGGCAGCGGCGGGAATTCAGAGTCGCTCAAGCCGATGATCTTGAAAAATGCCGGACCGCTGCGAATCGACGCATGGTTCTTGGCATCCACCGACACCTCGATTTCGCTGGTGGGTAATTCGCGCACGATACTCACCAAGCGGCGGGCCGGCAGGGTGGTGGCGCCTTCTTTGTCGATCTGGGCTTCCACCGAACCGGTGATGCCCACGTCCAGGTCGGTGGTGGTGAATTGGATGCGGCCATCCTTGGCGACGATGAGCACGTTGGAGAGGATCGGCAGCGTGGTGCGCGAGCTTACCACGTGCTGGACCTTTTGCAGGCCGTCGAGAAATGCTTCCTTGGAGATACGAAACTTCATTGGTATTTACCCGTAGTGAGTTGCGAGGAAGTTTCCGCTTTTCGACCGGTTTGGCAAGCATTCTTTAAGAATCCGAAATAACTTTTCCGGATTCAGGCGGATAGGCGGGGGCTAGCGGCGCAGTTGGGACTCGATCCGGGCGAGGGTTTCCTTGAGGCCCGGGGCGACGCCGACCTGGGAGTGGACCTTCTTGCAGGCGTGGATGACGGTGCCGTGATCGCGGCCGCCGAAGGCTTCGCCGATTTCCATGAGGGAGCCTTTGGTCAGGGAGCGGCTCAGGTACATGGCGACCTGGCGCGGGAAGGCGATGCTGGCGGGGCGGCGGCGGCTGGTCATGTCAGCCAGCCGCACATCGTAGTGCTCGGCGACGGCGCGCTGGATCGTGTCGATGCTGATTTGGCGGCTGGCTTCCTCGCGGATGAGGTCGCGCAGCAGGTGCTCGACTTTTTCGACGGTGACGCTTTCGCCGGCGAGGGAGGCGAAGGTGGCCACACGCATGAGGGCGCCTTCGAGGCGGCGCACATTGGTGCAGATGTTTTCGGCGAGAAACTGGAGCACGCGTTCATCGACGCGGACCTTCCAATCCGCGGACTTGCGTTTGAGGATGGCCATGCGCGTTTCCATCAGCGGCGGCTGCATCTCGACGGTCAGGCCGCACTCGAAGCGAGAGATGAGGCGCGGCTCGAGGCTTTTGATTTCGCAGGCCGGCCGGTCGCTGCTGAGGATCACCTGGTTGCGTCCGTCCAGGAGGGTGTTGAAGGTGTGGAAAAATTCCTCCTGCGAGCGTTCCTTGCCGGCGAGGAATTGCACGTCATCGATGAGCATCACGTCGGAATGACGGTAGCGGCGGCGAAATTTCTCGATATCACCGCGCCGCACCGCGTCGATGAACTCGTTGGTGAAGCGCTCGCAGGTGAGATAGACGACGCGGCAACCGGGTTGGCGGCGGAGCAATTCGTGTCCGATGGCTTGCATCAGGTGGGTTTTGCCGAGGCCAGAACTGCCGTGGATGAACAACGGGTTGTAGCCAACACCGCTTTTCTTGGCCACCGCCTCGCAGGCGGCATGGGCAAATTGGTTGTTGGCCCCCACCACAAAACTGGCAAACGTGTTGGAGGGGTTGAGTCCGGCGCTCTTGACGCGCTTGTCGAGGGCCTCGCCCTCCAGCGCGCTGGCGCTGGCCGCGGACCTCGGCGGAAAGGCGCTGCCGGCGGAGTGACCGTTGGGGTGCGCCGCGTCGGGCTCATGGCTTGCGCCAAGCGCCACGCGAACCTCCCGCACCCCCTCAAAGGCACCGCTGACGGCCATGGTCAACTCGGGCAGGTAATTGGTCTCGATCCACACCTGGTGGATTTCGCCGGGCACGGAGACCGAGGCGATGCCATCCTCGTTGCCGACCCAGCGCGCGGCGCGAAACCAGCGCTGGAAGGCATCGGCCCCCACCGCGGCACGCAACTCTGCGCACACCGCCTCCCAACCGTGGCTGGCGGCACCGGTAGGCAGCAGGTTTTCTTCGGAGTCGTGAGCGGGTTTTACGATTGGAGCCATGAGAGATCGAGAAAGAGGGACGTTGGGATTGAGACAAAGGGATGAGCGACGGGCGCTTGAATGAGTGCCACAGGCAGTGTGGCAAATTGGCGCGAAGCAAAGACTGAGCCGTTCGAATTGTCATGAAAAAACTATTTTAGCCGGGTCTAACAATAATGACGGCTGGGTCCCTTTCCACAGGGGTTCCACAGCGCGATTTTTTTTGTCCTTGACCCGCGAGATACTTTGCTTCGCCAAAGTATCGACCTGCTTGGGGCGGGTGATTTTGCGCATGCGATTGAAATCAAGGAGGATGTGAATCCGGGGCGCGGGGAATGGTTTTTTTTGCGGTCTCCAGGCCGTCGCTGGACGCGATCCGCAGAGGCGTGGCGGAAAGGATTGTGGATTGGCGGGCGATGGCTATGCTGGCGGTGCCCCATGACCGCTGAACCTTCCGAACCGCAGCCGCCGCCCGGAACGTGTGTGTTTGTGGCCCGCGGGTTGCGCAAGGTTTACCACACCGGAGAGGTCGAGGTGGTGGCACTGCACGGGGTGGATGTGGAGCTCAACGCGGGGGAACTGGTTGTTTTGCTAGGCCCGTCTGGCAGCGGCAAGTCCACCCTGCTCAACATTCTGGGAGGGCTGGATGTGGCGACTTCCGGGGATCTGAGCTACAAGGGCTGGGCGCTGGACGGTGCGGAAGAGAACACGCTGACCCTGTTCCGGCGCAACTGCGTCGGCTTCGTGTTCCAATTTTACAATTTGATTCCGAGCCTCACGGCGCGGGAGAACGTGGCCTTGATCACCGGCATAGCGCGGGACCCGATGGCACCGGAAGAGGCGCTGGCGATGGTCGGGTTGCAAGCGCGGATGGATCATTTCCCGTCGCAGCTTTCCGGTGGCGAGCAGCAGCGGGTGGCCATCGCGCGGGCGATTGCCAAGCGCCCGGAGGTGCTGCTGTGTGACGAGCCCACCGGCGCGCTGGATGTGACCACCGGCATCGTGGTGTTGGAGGCGATCGAACGGATCAACCGCGAACTCGGCACCCTCACCGTCATCATCACCCACAATGCCGTGATGGCGGAGATGGCCGACCGGGTGCTCCACCTGTCCGACGGGAAAATCGTCAAAGCGCGGCGCAATTCGCAGCGCAGCGCCGCTTCGGGTCTGGAGTGGTGAGCTGGAAAGAGCCATGAAACCGCAGATGAACGCAGATTTTCAAGGATTTACGCCAATCGGAGGGTTCATCCAGTAGGTGAGGCGCGGGGGCTGCGGGACTCCCATAATTTCAGCGCCACAGTCTTACAGGTCGCGGGATTCGTCTTCGGTGAGTTGCGGTGAGGATTTTTGTGGGTCTTGCCATCTTGATTCGAGAATCCCACGGTGAGAGGAATGGTTTGTGCATCGGCGGGTGCCTGCTATGCTTGCGGCGCCCCATGAACCCCGCTCCATGCTCGATCCGCTTGATCTGAAACTACTGCGCGACCTCGGCCGGATGAAGGGCCAGGTGCTGGCGGTGAGCTTGGTCATGGCTTGCGGGCTGGCGATGATGATCATGACGCGCAGTTTGACCTACACGCTGGAAACGACGCGCTCCGCGTACTATCAGAAAAACGCGATGGCGGACGTGTTTGCGAGCTTGAAGCGGGCACCGCTGGCGGTGGCCGAGCGGGTGGCGGCGCTGCCCGGAGTGGCGGTGGTGGAGCCGCGGGTGGCGGTGAATGTGACGCTGGATTTGCCCGGCGTGGCGGAGCCGGCCAACGGGCGGATCCTCTCACTGCCGGAAGATGGCGGGCCACAGAAGCTCAACCGGCTGTTTTTGCGCAGCGGACGCATGCCGCGGCTGGAGGCGCGCGACGAGGTCGTGTTGGGCGAGGCGTTTGCTGAAGCCAACGGGCTCAAGCCCGGCGCGTCGGTCGTGGCGGTGATCAACGGGCGGCGCGAGACCTTGCAAATTTGCGGCATCGGGCTCTCGCCGGAGTTCGTGTTTGAGGCGCGGGCCGGCGACACCCTGCCCAACCACCGGCGCTTCAGCGTGATGTGGATGAACTACCGACCGCTGGCCGTGGCCTACAATTTGGATGGGGCGTTCAACGACCTGTGCATTGATCTAACGCCCGGCACCGCGCCGGAATCGGTGATCGCGGCGGTGGACCGCTTGCTGACGCCTTACGGGGCCAGCGGTGCCTACACCATCGCGGAACAAGCGTCGGCGCAGCGGCTCAACGACGAGATGCGGGTGCTCAGCTCACTGGCGGTGGTCTATCCGCTCGTCTTTCTGAGCGTGGCGGCCTTCATGGTCAACGCGGTGCTCGCCCGCATCGTGCGCTTGCAGCGCGAGCAAATCGCCCAGATGAAGGCGCTGGGGTATTCGTCGCGCCAGGTCGGCCTGCATTATTTGAAATTCGTGGTGGTCATCGGGCTGCTCGGCACGCTCATTGGCGGGGTGGCCGGGCGCTTTTTGGGGGCGAGTCTGGTCAACATGTACACCCTGTTTTTCCGCTTCCCCAAGCTGGAGTTTCAGATGGACTACAGCGCCCTGGCGCTGGCGCTCGTCGTCAGCCTCGGCGCGTCGGTGGCCGGCGTGCTCACGGTGGTGTGGCAGGCGGTGAAATTGCCGCCGGCCGAGGCGATGCGGCCGGAGCCACCGGCGGATTTCCAACCGTCGTTGTTTGAGCGCATCGGGCTGACGCGTTTTTTCAGTCCGGCGATGCGCATGGCGCTGCGCAACATCGAGCGGCGGCCGTGGCAGGCGCTGTTCACCTCCTGCGGGCTGGCGCTGGCCACCGGGCTGATGGTGTTGCCCGGTGCGATGAGCGACAGCATCGATTTCCTGCTGACCTTCCAATGGAACCGCCAGCAGCGCCAGGACGTGACGGTTTTCCTGACCGAACCGGGCTCCGGCAGCGGATTCCATGATCTGGAGCACCTGCCAGGCGTGATCCGCGCCGAGCCGATCCGCAGCGTGCCGACGCGCCTGCGCTTCGGCCATCGCTCGCGCAAACTCTCGGTCACCGGAATCGGACCGGGCACCTCGCTCAACCGCCTGCTGGATGGGCACGGCGATATCATCACGCTGCCCGAGGACGGCTTGGTGATGTCGAAAAAACTCGCGGAAATCCTCGGCGCGCGAATCGGCGATCTGGTCCAGGTGCAGGTACTGGAAGGCCGCCGACCGCTGGTGGACGTGCCGCTGCGCGGACTCGTGACCGACTATGCGGGGGTCAACGCGTTCATGGACCTCTCCGCGCTGCGGCGCCTGATGCGCGAGAGCGACACGATCAACGGGGCGTTCATCGCGGTGGATCACGCGCGCTGGGACGATTTCATGCGGGCGATCAAGGACACGCCGCGATCGGCCGCAGTCATGGTCAAGCGCGACCAACTGGCCGCGTTTCGCGAGACCACCGCCAAGAGCATCGGCCTGATCCGCAAGCTCTATTTCGTGCTCGCGGTCATCGTGGCCTTCGGAGTGGTCTACAACAGCGCCCGCATCGCCCTGTCGGAGCGCAGCCGGGAGCTGGCCACCTTGCGGGTGGTGGGCTTCCGGTTGGCGGAGATCCGCGGCGTGCTCATTGGCGAGCTGGCCATACTGGTGCTGGCCGCGTTGCCGGTGGGCCTGTTGTTTGGCCGCGGATTGGCGCTCTACATCATGGCCTCGTTCAGCACCGAAACCGTGCGCATGCCCATCGTCATCAACCCTGCCACCTACTCGCTGGCCGTCACGGTGGTGCTGGCGGCGGCGTTGCTCTCATTCGCGGTGGTCGGCCGCATGGTCGGCCAACTTGACATGGTTGGAGTCTTGAAAGCCCGCGACTGATCCCCTAGTTTTTCCCCACAAATTCATGGCCGAGCCCACACCCACATCTCCCGCCGCCAGCGCCCCCTGGGAGGCCCGGCGCAATCCATCGGGCAAGCACCTCTTGCGCCGCCTGGCATCATGGCTGGCAGTGGCACTGCTGCTGGCCTGCGTCGGCTGGGGGTTTTGGCCCAAACCGGTGCTGGTGGAAACCGCCACCGTGGGCCGCGCCCCCCTCACCGTCCGGGTGTCCGAGGAAGGCAAAACGCGCATCCGCAACCGCTACGTGGTGGCCGCTCCGGTGGCCGGCCGGATGCGGCGGGTGCCGCTCAAGCCCGGCGATGAGCTCAAAGCCGGCGAAACCGTGCTCACCGTGATTGAAGCGGTCGCCGCGCCGCTGTTAGATCCACGCACCCGCGAGCAGGCCGAAGCCGAGGTTTCGATGCGTGATGCCACCGGCAAGCAAGCCGCCGAATCGCTGGCGGCGGCCCGCGCCAGCTTGAAACTCGCCGAGGCGGATCGCGACCGCGTCCGCGCCATCCATCGCAGCGGCACCATCTCCGAGGCGGACCGCGACAAGGCCGAGGGCGAGGCGTCAATCAAAGCCGCCGAGGTGCGCGCCATCGAATTTTCCATCCAAGTCAACGACTTCAGGCTCGCCCAGGCCCGCGCCGCGCTGACCCGCCCGGAGGTCGGCAGTGCCGGCGGGGTGGTCGAAGTCAAATCACCGGTTTCCGGGCGCGTGCTCAAAGTGATGCAGGAGAGCGAAACGGTCGTGCTGCCGGGGACGCCGATCCTCGAGGTGGGCGATCCGCGGGACTTGGAGGTCGAAGCGGAAATCCTCTCGCGCGACGCCGTGGCGATCCACCCCGGCGACCCCGCGGAAATCGAGCAATGGGGTGGCGATGCCCCGCTCAAAGGCCGCGTGCGCCGCATCGAACCCGCCGCCTTCACCAAAATCTCCGCCCTCGGCGTCGAGGAACAACGCGTCATCGTGCTGTGCGACCTCATCGACCCGCCACCGGCCGCCACCGCCCTCGGCGACCGCTTCCGCGTCGAGGTGCGGGTGGCCGTGTGGCATCGCGACGACCTGCTGGTGGCACCCGCCGGTGCCTTCTTTCGCGAGGGCAATGTCTGGAAAACCTTTGTCTATCGCGATGGCAGGGCTGTGGTCACCGAGGTGGGCACCGGCCAATCCGACGGCCGCCTCACCGAAATCCGCTCCGGCATCGAGGCGGGCACCGAGGTGCTGCTGCATCCCCCCGACGCTGTCAAGGACGGCACCCACCTCACCCGGCACTAATAACCCGTCTCCCGTTGGTGGCGGGCGATTGGGATTGACGCCAAAGGCGCTAGCCTGAACTGTTGAGGCGCATGACGCACACGCCCATCTCCGCCTCCGCGCTGTCCCTTGCGGCGCTCCTCGTCCCGGCCAGTGCCGGCATCACCTTCGGACCGCTGCGTGCGAAGCCGGGGGAAAGCGTGCGACTGGTCACCCACTCGGAAACCCACGGTGGGACGATTGAAAAAACCCTCGACGGCAAAACCAGCCGGGGCACGATTGAAATCACCCGGGATCGCGAGTTGATCTGGACGTTTCGGCAGCCAGCGAGCGACGGCACCTTGCGCGGGATGGTGCGGGTGACCAAGACCACCGCCAGCACCAAGACCGTGATCAACCGCAAGCCGGAAAACCTCAACGAGGTCAGCCCGCTGACGGGCAAGATGTTCGCGATGAGCAAGCCACCTAAAGGCGAATGGAGTTTCCAACTCGATGGGTCGGTGCCGCGCATGGAAACCGAGGCCGAAATCGAATCGATGAAGGTCTATCTGAAGCGCGACTGGTACCCGAGCCACGAAGTGGAACTAGGCGACTCCTGGGAATTTGATCCGGTGTGGATCAAAATGATCATCGAGCGGGACCTCGACAAGGCCCAAACCATCGGCACCATGAGCCTGCGCCAGATCCGCAGCTCCGCCACCACCCAAACGGCGGTCATCGACATCGCAATCCACAGCTCGGGCGGCGATTTCCACAAGGATGGGAGCCTGATCAAAGCGAGCGTGGAACTCAGCGGCCAGGTCGTCGTTAATCTCGGCACGATGCTCGACGAATCGCTCACCCTCAAGGGCACCATCACCACCACCAGCGACCGCGTCAGCGAGGTCACCAAAACGACCTTGCCGCTGAGTTTGGTGGCCACCAAGTCGTTCGTCAGAGACACTGCGCTGCCGTGAGCGCCAGCGCAGCTTGAGGTGCCTGCCAATCAGGCCTCTGCCACCGCATCTAGCAACTCGTGCAAGCGGTCGTAGGCGTAGGCGTTGAGAAGCAGGCCCATCTGGGCCGCGAGGGTGGGGTGTTTAGCGGAAATCTCGGTGAACAGGCCGCGCAAGGAGCGGACATCGCCGCGACGCAAGGCAGCGGCCAGCAGTGCGCGTTGCGCCGCGGGCAGGGCCGCCAAGTCCGCGCGATCGGCCCCGCTGAGTTCGAAGCTGATTTCTCTGGTGGCCAGCAGCAGTCCGTACTCGTAGCGCAGCTTCAAAAGTCGGCCAATCTCCTCCAGCAACTCGCCGCGGCGCAGCGGTTTGGACAGGAAGCCGTCCGCCCCCGCAGCTAGCGCCTCCGCCCGGTCCTCGGCACTGTCGGCCGCGGTCACCATCAGAATCGCCGGTCTGCGCCCGCCAACCCATCTCCGCATTTCTCCGATCGTCTCCAAGCCGTCCATCTCCGGCATGCGGCGGCCGATGAGCACCAGATCAATTGCGGCGATGTGCTGCAAGAGGCGCAGAGCTTGCGGACCGCCCTCGGCGCTTGTCACGACAAACCCGACCGCGGCGAGCATTGCGGCGAGCATTTCGCGGTTTTCCGCGTCATCGTCGACCACCAGCACCTGCCGTTCCGGCTGGCCGGGCGTCAGCCGCAGCACTTGGTGCCCGTCGTCCTTCTCGTCGCCACCGCCGCTGGCGAGTTGAGCGCAAAAGGTCACCCGGAAGTGGCTGCCCTCACCGAGGCGGCTGACGACGGTGATATCCCCGCCGAGGGCCCGCGCAAAGCGGCGGCTCAACGCCAGACCGAGACCGGAGCCCTTGCCACTGCGGCGGCCGGCATCGGCTTGTTCGAAAACATCGAAGATATGCGCCATTTCGTGTTCGGCGATGCCACAGCCGGTGTCCACGACGTCGACGGCGATCATGACCGTATCAGGCACGGTGCCGGGTTCCACGGAAGCGGCGAGGCGC